>JAYUFF010000621.1:0-4741 GCA_043738825.1 Schlesneria sp. | reverse complement strand
GAAGCCGATGAGCGGATGCGGTCGCGGTTCGAGACGTTCGACAGCGATGGCGACGGCGCGGTCAGCCAGGACGAGTGGAATGCGGCCACCGCCAAGTTCCGGGGTGGCGGCGGACCTCGCCCGCCAAGCGGCGATGCGGGCGGCGGTTCCTGATTCCGTCCCCATCTTCTGTCGATTGTTCGCTGGTCCCCGCCGCGAAGACCCTCCCTCGCACCGTAGCACTCCCGCATGTATGCCGCGCAACTCATCGACCTGACGAAGTTCTATCACCTCGGTGACAATGTTGTCCGTGCGCTGCGTGGAGTCTCTGCCGATTTCCCGGTGGGTGACTTCGCCGCCATCATGGGACATTCGGGCAGCGGCAAGAGCACGTTGCTCAATCTGCTCGGCGCACTCGATCGTCCCACGAGCGGCAACTACATCCTGTCGGGCTACGATGTGGGAAAGCTCAACGATGACGAGTTGTCCGAGATTCGGAACCGGCTGATCGGATTCATCTTTCAGTCGTACAACCTGATCGCTCAGTACACGGTCTTGGAAAACATTCAGGTGCCGCTCCACTATCGCAGCGATCGCCGCACGATCGGCCCGGCTGAGGTCAATCGCTGTCTCGATCTCGCGAGCAAGGTGGGACTCGCCGATCGGCTCGATCATCGGCCCTTTCAGTTGTCGGGCGGACAGCAGCAGCGCGTGGCCATCGCACGGGCGCTCATCAATGATCCGGAGATCATCCTCGCCGATGAGCCGACCGGAAACTTGGACTCGGTGACGGAGAAGGAGATCATGGACCTTTTAACCGGGCTGAATCGAGAAGGCCGCACGATCATTATGGTGACGCACGAAACCAGCGTCGCCAAACGTGCTCGACACCAGATCGTGATGAAGGACGGATTGATTGCCAGTGAGGGCCTGTTCAACCACGATGCAGAAAGCAAGTAACGCCTGCCGGTCAATTCTCGATCACGCCAGGACCAATCGCGACGAGATGCGCTGAAGCCCAACCCACCACGATTGTGACTCATGCCCTTCGCCAACAAAATTCGCACGATCCGACTGGCCCTGAAGAGCCTGATGCTGCACAAGCTGCGTTCGGGCTTGACGATGCTGGGCATTGTATTCGGAGTCTTCTCCGTGATCGCGATGCTGGCGATTGGAGAAGGGGCCAGTGCGCAGGCTCAACAGCAGGTGCTGGCCCTCGGTGCGACGAACATCATTGTCGTGACGGTCAAGCCGCCGGCGGATTCTCAGCAATCGGGCGGGGGAGGGGGCGGTCGCGGCGGATCACGCGGCTTTTCCGTGCCGCAATATGGCCTGCTGCGTGCTGATTACGATCTGATCACCAAGACCATTCCGACGATTACCGGTGCCGTCCGGATGCGAGAAATCGTCAGTGAGGCCCGCTATCTCCAGCGGATTCTCAACGTGCGGCTCGTCGGTTCCACGACCGAATACTCCGAAATGAACCATCTGCAAATGCTGCGCGGGCGGTTCCTGTCCGACGAGGACGAGACCGACATGGCCAACGTCGCCGTCCTCGGAGCCGAAACCGCTTCGACGTTGTTTCCGTTTGAGGATCCGATCGGGCAGACGATTCAAATCCGCACGCACCGGTACAAGGTGGTCGGTGTGATGCGTTCGCGCACGGCGTCGGCCGCGATCGGCGGGAGCCTGTCGGGACAGGATTTCAACAAGGACATCTACATCCCACTCAGCACGTTCCGCGTCCGCATTGGCGATGTGGTTTTCACACGGCTCAGCGGGACGTTCATGTCTGAAGAAGTGCAACTCAATCAAATCACGCTCAAGGTGAAGAATCGCACCGACGTGGTTCCCACTTCGGAGGTTGTACGCGAATCACTCCGCAAGACGCACGGAACCAAACTCGACTACAACATCATCGTGCCGCTGGAACTGCTGCGTCAGGCCGATCAGATTCGGCAAATCTTCAACATCGTGCTGGGATCGATCGCGGCGATCAGTCTGCTGGTCGGCGGCATCGGCATCATGAACATCATGCTGGCCACGGTGACGGAACGAACCCGCGAGATCGGCATTCGTCGCGCGCTCGGTGCCCGCCAACGCGACATCATCGAGCAGTTCTTGACGGAAACGATCGTGCTGTCCGGCTCGGGCGGATTGATCGGCATCCTGCTCGGGCTGGCGACGCCGCTCGCCTTCGGAGGCATCAAGGGGATTGTCCAGAACTTCATCCTCGACGGCGCGTCCGAGGTCTCACAGATGGGCAAGATGTTCACCGAGATGGAGCCGAAGATCGCGTGGTGGAGCCTGCCGGTGGCATTTGGTATTTCGGTCGGCATCGGCATCATCTTCGGCATCTATCCGGCTCAAGCCGCCGCGAAGTTGGACCCGATCGAAGCGCTGCGCCACGAGTGATCGCGTCGGGACGGGTGATTCATCAACCCGGCACGTCACCGACAGAGCGTCTCATCGAAGCCTGACGCGAGAGCGAAGGCAATCGTCACCCGCTCCTTCACTCGCACGTCAGGCTTCGATCCGCGCGCCAAGCTTCGATCCGCGTGTGAATCATCCGGGTCTGGAGGGCCTTCGTCCGATGTCGAGCTCCATCCCACGTCGAGCCACCGCGCCCGCACAGCTTTCCTCTCGCGCAGCCCAGGCATGACCGGTTGAGTCACCCGGCGAAAATGTTTCACTGGCGTGCGCCCCTCGCGCCCGTTCACACTCAGGGTGTAGAGTTCGTTGTTGGCCGAGTCGCCCTGTTTGGCTCGGTCGATGGTCGCCTCAGGAAACCCGACGCGAGCCACCACTCGCACACAGGACCGCTGACAACAGTTGCGGCCCTCGATCAACAGCCTTCGCACCCACGGAGCCGCCCCCATGAACCGCCTGCGTATTCAAGTCTCACTGATGGCCGGATTGGCGATGGTCGCCTTGACCGAGGTCCAACCGGTCGCCGCCGATTCCGTGCGCGTTCCGATTCGATCGGCCAACGCGCGGACGACGCAACTCGATCCCAACGCCCTGCCAGCTCCGGCTCCGGCAACGCCGCTGCCTGCCGCGCCGCTACCGGGACTGCCACCCGCCGTGGGTGGCCCCCTCCCGCCGCCACCGATGCCCGATCATCTGATGCCCAGTCAGCCGCTGCCCTATCAGCCCGTCCCGAATTATCAGGCTCCGCCAGCTTCGAGTGGTGGTGTGATGTATCGCGGCCCGTTGGGAGCCGACTTCCAACGCGGTGATGTTCCCAAGCGGCCATATCTCGGCGATGGCTATGCCCCCGGGTCTCGGCCGCTGCCGGTCGGGCCGGTGCCGTTCGTTCACGGACAACCGGAAGCCGTCTCCGATCCGAGCGAGTTGAGTGGCTCGCACGCGGGCACGGATCGGTACGGGATCGCGCCACCGGCGGGTACGCTCGGTCAAACCTATCAACGACGCTCCCGACTGATTGACGATGAGAAGCATCCGCGCATGGCCAGCGTCGAGGTGCATCTGTCGGAAAACTACGATGTCTCGGCCAAGGGACTGAAGGCGAAGTGGACGGGCACGGTGTGGCATCTCTCCAACGAGTCCTTGCTGCCGGGCATTCCACACATTTACGAAGTGAAGGCCGAATGGGGACCGGAGGGCGCGAAGCAAACTCAGATCCGCTCGGTTCGACTCATCATGAACCGCGTGGTCGATCTCGAATTCTAACGGACCACTGTCTCCGTTCGTGAGACATCGCGACCCGGCAGCCTCCCCCGCTGCCGGGTCGCATTTTTGTTGGACACATTGCGTCCGCCCGAATCGCTCGGGTAGTGTGCGGCCATGACTCCGACTTACATCACCCGCCGTCGCGTGGAATTCTTCGAGACCGATCTCGCGGGGATCGTTCACTTCGCGAACTACTACCGCTACATGGAGATGGCCGAGCACGAGTTCTTCCGTTCGCTCGGCCTGAAGATTCACGGCACGCGGCCCGATGGCACGGTCTTCGGCTGGCCCAGAGTTTCGGCAAACTGTTCGTTTCATTCACCCGCCCGTTACGACGAAGAACTCGAAGTCTGCCTGACGGTGCTGCGACGCACCGCCCGCTCGCTGACCACCGGCTACGAAATTCGACGAGGCAACACGGTGCTGGCCACCGGCGAAATGAAGACGGCCTATTGCATCATCCCCACCGACGGCCAACTCGAATCGGCCGACATGCCTCCCGAGTACGCCGAGCGATTGGGTGAGGGGAAGCCGTAGTGATACTGTGACAGAACGGCGTGAAAGAATGAGTGCCCAGTGAAAAGTGATCAGTGCCAAGTGCAAAGTGGGAGCGAAGCAGGCCCTGTTCCCCACGCGAACTGCGGCCATGATCTGTTGTCTGACGGTCGTTCCATTTCCTTGGGCGACGAAACGGAACGCTTTTCATGTTGCACTTGGCACTGATCACTTCTCACTTTGCATTCAACTCAGTGACCGAACCATCACAGTCGAAGTAGCGCCCCAGTCGGGTCTCCCGCAGATGAACGTTGTTCGGCCGCCAGGTCGTGACCGGCGCGCGGCTTGTCGCTCAACGGTGACACTCCTAGAATCCGCCTCGGTCTGGCGTTCTGTTCCTTCCGTGATTCACCAACACTTCATGGCTGATCTCGACTATTACAAGGTTCTTGGTGTTTCCAAGAGTGCCAAGCCGGACGAAATCCGCAAGGCGTACCGCAAACTCGCCCGCGAAAATCATCCCGACGCCAAGCCCAACGACAAATCGGCGGCCGAACGCTTCAAGCAGATTCAG
>JAYUFF010000620.1:0-12595 GCA_043738825.1 Schlesneria sp. | reverse complement strand
GAACGCACCGCCTTCGATGCGTGGTGCGTTCCGAAGACTTCACGCACCCTGCGTCCCTGCTTCATTTCGTGCCTTTCGTGTGTTTCGTGGTTAGACTCCTCGATCATTCAACGGCCAAGAGGAGCGAACGCGATGTCGGACAGAGAGCGATTGGTGACGGGACTCGATGTGCGGCTGGCGTGTCGTGAGGGCGAGTGGACCGGACCGACGGCGGGTCTTGCGCCGAACCATGCCCAAGCGAACCTCGTCGTGTTGCCGCGCGAGTGGGCGTTTGATTTTTTGCTCTTCTGCCAGAGAAACCCTCGGCCGTGCCCGTTGATCTCGGTGACGGAGGCCGGTAGCTGGCAGCCATCGGCAGTAGCAAGCGATGTCGATTTGCGGACCGACCTGCCGAAGTATCGCGTCTGGCGCGACGGGCAACTCGTGGACGAGCCTACCGATGTCAGTGACCTCTGGCGCGATGATCTCGTCAGCTTCCTGATTGGCTGCTCGTTCACGTTTGAAGCGGCGTTGCTTCGCGCCAACGTGCCCGTGCGTCACATCGAACTTGGTCGCAATGTGCCGATGTTTCGGACGAACATTCCCTGCACGCCAACCGGTCGGTTCTCGGGGCCACTGGTCGTTTCGATGAGGCCGCTCAAACCAGCCGACGCGATTCGCGCGGTCGAGATTTCGTCGAGGTTCACCGGTTCACATGGCTCGCCGATTCACATTGGCTTCCCCAAACAGATCGGCATCGCGGACATCAACCGTCCGGACTACGGCGACTCCGTCCCGGTGCGTGAGGGCGAACTGCCCGTCTTCTGGGCGTGTGGCGTCACGCCTCAAGCCGCACTGCTGGAGGCGAAGCCACCGTTCGCGATCACTCACGCGCCGGGCTGCATGTTCGTGACGGATGTCGTCGATCGCGCGAACTGACAGCGCGGCTCCAGTCGGCGGAGCGACAGGACTACAGTAGGCCGGTCGCTCCGCCGACCGGCGAACTTCTGGCGAACCAACTCCGCGAAGTTTGTCGGTCATCTGAAAATCCCGATCCGTGAGTTGTGCCTGCGCGAGCAGTCGATAGAATCGCCGCCGCTTTGAGTCGGTCGTCGCCAATCACATCTCGGGCGATCTCGAATCGACTTCGTATCTGTTCACCATTGTCTGTCATCTGATCAACGCGTGACTCCAGAACTTCAACCGGAGGGAGAGCCGCTTATGGACCGCGACCCAGTCAATCGGACCGACCAATCGAACCGACCGGAACCACCCGGTCGCACAGGACCGGGATTCAACCGGCGAGATTTTCTGCGAGGCTCGGGGGCGGCGGTCGCTGCCACGGCGATGGCCACCGCCGTGCAGGAGCAGCAGGCGGCGGCTCAGCAGCAGACGGCGAAGATCGTCAGTGCCGCACCTCAGCCCATCACGCTGAACGTGAATGGTCAGGACAAGAAGCTGTCCGTCGAGCCGCGTGTCACGCTGATGGATGCGCTGCGGAACGATCTCAATCTGACCGGCTGCAAGGATGTCTGCGACCGCTCGAACTGTGGAGCCTGTACGGTCCTCATCGACGGCAAGCCGGTCTACTCCTGCACGCGCTTCGCCATCGAAGTCGTCGGTCAGAAGATCGTGACCGCCGAGTCGATGCACTCGCCCGCGAAGACCGATGACGTTGTCACGGCCTTCTGCAAATACGACGGGATGCAGTGCGGATTCTGCACGCCCGGCTTCGTCATGGCCGTGCGTGGCCTCTGCAACCAGAACCCGAAAGCGACCGTGGACGACTGCCGCAAGGGGCTGGGTGGAAACATCTGCCGCTGCGGAACGTATGACGGCGTCTTGAAGGCCGCGTTTGAGACGGCTCAGACCGCAAAGGGAGGTGCATGATGGCCGAACGCAAAGTCGGTTGGGATGCCCAGGGAAAACACACGCTGGTCGGGAAAGAAATTCAACGTCTCGATGGCAAGCAAAAGGCGTCGGGGCAAGCGAAGTATGCCAACGACACGAATCCGCCGGGGACTCTGTTCGCGAAGCTGCTCACGTCGCCACATGCTCACGCCAAGCTGGTGATGCTGAACCTCGACAAGGCGAAGGCGGTCAAGGGTGTGAAGGCCGTGCTGGTCATGGCCGAAGTCGGTCAGGAGGTCCGCTACGAGGGCTGGCCCATCGTGGCGATCGCCGCCGAGCGACCCGAGTACGCCGAGGACGGACTGCGGGCCATCGAGATCAAGTACGATGTGCTGTCGCACTTCGTCGATGAGGCAGATCTCAAGGGAGCCGAAGCGGCCGACATCACCGATGGTGGCGAGAAGGCGACGCTCACCAAGTCGCTCGGGACTCAAAAGAAGGGGGACGTGGAGACGGCTCTCAAGGAAGCCAAGACCGTTCACAAGGGCTACTACGGCGTCCACACGATCACGCACATGTGCCTCGAACCACACGGTTCGCACGCGGCGTGGGACGGCGACAAATTGAACGTCGCCCTCTCGACGCAGAACGTCTCGGGCACGGCGGGTCAGTACGTGAAGCCGCTCGGCATCGACGAGGCGAGTGTCTCAATCTTGTGCGACTTTATTGGAGGCGGCTTCGGCTCGAAGTTCGCCGTCGATGAGTGGGACGTGGCGTGTGCGAAGCTCGCCAAGGAGACGGGCAAGCCGGTGCGGCTGCTGCTCAACCGCGCGACGGAAATGCAGATCGCGGGCAACCGTCCGTCGGCCTTCATCGAAGTCACGGCGGCCTGCGATGCGGAGGGCAAACTCACCGCGTGGGACAGCCACCACTGGGGCACCAACGGTCCGAAGGGGGGGACGGTTGCCTTGACCGTCACGCCGTATGTGTTCGATCCACCGAATCGGACTCGCACGGCAACGGGCATCGTTACGCACTGCGGTCCTGACCGCGCGTGGCGTGCTCCGAACCATCCACAAGCCTGTGCCTACTCTCAAACAGCGTTGGACGATCTCGCCGCAAAGGCCGGGATCGACTGTCTGACGTTCTTCCAGAAGAACCTTGGCCTGACCAACGTGCCGCACATCTACGGTCCCGAGTTGGAGATCGCGGCCAAACTCATGGACTGGAAAACCAAGTGGCATCCGCGAGGACAGGGGGGCGGCAACGGAGCCGTCAAACGCGGGATCGGTCTCGCGCTCCACACTTGGGGCGGTGGGCCGCATCAGTCCAACGTGACGATCAAGGTCCATCCCGATGGCTCGGTCGAAGTCATGATGGGAAGCCAGGACATCGGAACCGGAACTCGCACCTGCATCGCTCAAGTCGCGGCCGACACGTTCGGTCTGCCGATGTCGGCGGTGAAGGTGAACATCGGTTCCAACAAGTACCCGAAAGCCGGGCCGTCTGGCGGTAGCACAACGATCGGCGGCGTCTCGGGTCCAGTGCGACGAACGGCTCAGCAGGCGCTGTGGAAGATCTGCGATCTGGCAGCGGCCAAGTACAACGTCGAGGACACAAGCCTCTCGGCGAAGGATGGCAAGCTGTGGTCGGGTGACAAGGAAGTCTGCACATGGAAGCAGGCGGCGAGCCTGGTCGGTCCCATGGCTCTCGAACTGCAAGGCGGTCCCGTCACCGAGGACGAGAAGTTGACCGACAAGCAGGTCGGTGGAGTCCAAATGGCCGAGGTGGCCGTCGATACCGAGACCGGCGTCGTTCGCATGGTCAAGATGGTGGCGGTGCAGGACATCGGCTTGGTCGTCAACCGTCTGCTCGCCCGCAGCCAGGTCAACGGGGCGCTCATCATGGGCATCGCGTACGCCCTCAGCGAAGAGCGGATCATGGACAACAAGACGGGCCGGTTCATCAACGCGAACCTCGTCGATTACAAGCTGCCGCGCATCGGTGACATCGGCGAACTGGTGGTCGAGTTCTACGAACCCGAAGACCAGTACAAGCGCGGTGTGATCGGTTTGGGCGAGCCGCCCGTGATCGCTCCCGGCGCGGCGATCTCGAACGCGGTGGCCAACGCCATTGGCGTCCGCGTCCCCGTGCTGCCTCTGACGCCGAAGCGAGTTCTCGACGCACTGAAAGGAGCACGGGTATGAAGTCCTTTGAATACGCTCGTCCCGAAACCGAAGCCGAGGCCATCGAGTTCCTCGGCACCAACGCCGGCGAGACTGCGGTCCTTGCGGGAGGAACCGACCTGGTCAGCCTGATGAAGGCCGAGTTGCTCACGCCGTCGCGAGTCGTCGATTTGAAACGCATCCCGTCCCTGCACGAGGTGACTCGCGTCGATGGCGGCGTGCAGATCGGATCGCTCGCCACGCTGACTGAGCTAGCGCAGCATCCATTGCTCGGCGGATACCGTTCGCTGTTCGATGTCATCGACGGCGTGAGGGCCATCCAGATTCAGGGGAGCGGCACGATCGGAGGCGATCTGTGCCATCTGCCCAACTGCTGGTACTTCCGTGGCGGTTACGGACTGCTCGCGATGGAGAGCGGGGTCTCGCTGCCCGAGGCGGGCGACAACCGGTATCACGCGATCCTCGGCAACAGCGGCCCGGCGAAGTTTGTGAATGCGTCACGGTTCGCGCCGGCTTTGATGGCGTGGGGCGCGAAGGTTCGCATCATCGGGCCGTCGCCGGAGCAGGCCGAATGGGTTCCGTTGGAGTACTTCTACATCACCCCGAAGACAAACAGCCAGGGGAACACGGTGCTGAGGCCGGGCCAGTTGATCTCGCACATTTGGCTGCCTGACGCGGCAGAGACTGCGAGTGCCACCTATGAAGTCCTTCAAATGGAGGGCCTCGATTGGCCACTCGCTTCGGCGGGCGTGTGCGTTGAAGTGGACGGCGGCCTCGTCCGCGCCGCCCGTATCGTGATGGGACACGTCGCCCCGGTCCCGTGGCTCGCGAGTGATGCGGCTCGGTTGTTGATCGGCCAGCCGCTCAACGACGACACCGCCGGAATGGCCGCCGACGCGGCGGTCTCCCGCGCCACTCCGCTGTCGATGAACGACTACAAAGTCCAACTCGCCCGTACCGCCGTGAAGCGAGCACTGCTCAAGGCGGTCGGCAAGTTGGAAGTGTGACTGAATCTTCGTGTCTCCGCCTCTTGTCCCCTCTCCACCGTCTTCGGGGGAGAGGGTTAGGGTGAGGGGGCTGAGTTTCAAAAATGCCAAGGATAAGAGGAAGACCCCTCACCCTAACCCTCTCCCCGCAGGGCCGGGGCGAGGGGACAAGTAACAGCCATCCGGTTCAACCGACTCCCCAATCTCATCCCACTCTCGAACGGAGTGCCCAATCATGTCCGCTGAACTCGAAGTGATCCAACCCGGTCCTCGCTGCCGCAGCCTGTTGTCGAAGGGCCTCTACATCAACCACGGTCTGCCCAAGGGCAAGGAAGTGACCGGTGACGGCAACTTCTGGTGCGGCAAGACTCAAAAAGTCTACGGCCCCGACGACCGGATCTGCGATGGCGACCGCTGCACCGACGCCACACGAAGTTGCTACGAAGACTGAACCCGTGCGTTGGAATTCCCCGGCGGCGTCCAATGACCACAGAGCGGTGGAGCATCGTATGCTTCACCGCTCTGTCATTTTTTGCGAGACCGTTCAGCGACCCGGACGTTCGGAACGTCCGGGTCGCTGAACGGTCAAGATTGGACTCCACACTCCGGCAGACTCTGCTGATCTGTGCTGTCGCAGTTGGCGTGAGGTTTCCGGGCATCCGGCAAACTCGTTAAGTTCGGCACAACCGCTTCCCGATAGCAACTCTGCGCGTGGAAGACATTCTGACATGAGCCGGGAGCAGTCGGGTTTCGCAGGTCGATCATCTGCCGAACCGTCGCCTCGGGATTCCACGCCGCTGGCATCCCTCGAACCCGCATTTCTCTCAAGTCGAGTACGTGTGACCAACAGTGTTATGCATCGAAGCCTGAAGCGCAAGTGAAGGAGCGACAACGCAGACCTTCGCTTGCGCTTCAGGCTCCGATGACTCGTGAGAAATGCGGGCTAACAACGGCGAGATTGTGTTGATGGCGGGCGAATGGTCGGCATTGTGGCGGAACCGGCTCCGGCGAATCGCGCCGCGAGCGGCTTCGTGCGCGATGGCCGCTGTTGTGGCAGCGAGTCTGTCGGTGGTGGGCTGCAACCGGGCGCACTATCGCGAGCAGGCCGACGCGGCCGCTTATGCCGCTGTCGAGGGGGCCACGGCCAATCCACAGTTTCAGCTTCACGGATATGGGATCGGGATCGATCCCCGGTCGCGGTTGTATGACCCGACGAGCCCCGATTGCCCGCCGATGCCTCCTGACGATCCGGAGTCGCACCGGTTGATGGAGTGCGTGGACGGGCATCGCGGCTGGCGGCACTGGGAACGAAACGGGGTTCTGGCCGATGTCGAGGTGAGTGACTACCGCGCATGGTTGCCCATGGACGACGAGGGTCATGTGCGAGTCGATCTGGGCGGCGCGGTGGATTTGGCGCGATTGCACTCGCGCGACTATCAGTCTCAGTTGGAGACGCTTTACCTGTCGGCACTCGATGTCACCGCCGAACGGTTTCGGTTCCAGACGCAGTTCTTCGGCGGTAACGCGACTCAATTTTCGAGCATTGGTCGCATCCGCAACGGCGGCGATGACGCGAGCATCCTCAGCACCGAGTCCGGTCTGCGGATGAGGCAGTTCACCACGACGGGCGGCACGTTCGCGGTCGGGTTGGCGAACTCGATCGTCTGGCAGTTCTCGGGGCCGGACACCAACATGACCACCTCACTGTTGAGCTTTGCCATCTCACAACCGCTGCTTCAGTATGCCGGTCGCCCGCGTATCATGGAGACGCTGACGAGGTCCGAGCGAAACCTACTCGCCAACGTGCGACAGTACGATCGCTTTCGGCAGGGCTTTTATTTGGATGTCACCACGGGAACCGGCGGCGGCGGCGGGTTGACGCGAGCGGGCGGTTTGTTCGGCGGCTCGGGACTGAGCGGATTCACAGGCGTGGGCGTCGGCGGATTCGGTGGCGTCGGTGCGGTGGGCGTCACGTCGAGCGGCGGTTTCGCGGGGGGCGGCGGTGTCGGCGCGGCGGGGGCGGGAGGCTTCCTCGGCTTCCTGCAACAGCAGCAATTCATTCGGAACCAGCGTGCCCGGATTGCGGCGCTGCGCGACACCTGGCTGCAACTCGACGCCGCCTTCGACGCGGGACGGCTCGAAAACCGCTTTCAAGTCGATTTCGCGCGGCAGGCGTATTACTCGGGGCAGAGCGAACTGCTCAACGCCGTCGCGGGCTACGAGAGTGCGCTTGATGCCTACAAGATTCGACTGGGGCTGCCACCCGACATTCCGTTCGAGTTGCGAGACCCGTTCTTCGACCAGTTCAATCTGATCGACTCGGAACTGACTCGGTTGCAGAACGAAGTGGCCGGTCGGTTTGAAGCGCTGTCGATCGCTCAGGACGATGGCGGAGCGAAGACCGCGCTGCGGGAGTTGCCGGACCTGCCCAGCCGCCTGCGCCGGATGATGGATGTCCTGGAGGGCGACCTCAAGGTTGTCGAGGACCACCTGCCACAGCGGCGTCAAATGCTGGAAGGGTTGTCGCAACGATCCGATCTGCAAGAGAACGACTTCGACAGCCGAGCGATCTCACCGGCGTCGCTCGATGATCGCGTACTCCTGCTCCGCAGCGAGCGGGTTCGATTGACGAATGAGATGACCGAGCTTGAGGCCAGAGTCGGCGAGTTGGCCCGCGACACCGACCTCGAACCGGCAGAGCGAGTGCGGGCGGAGCGCGAAGTGCTGGCGCGCGTCTCGGCGGCGCTGCTCGAAGTGTCGCTGTGGCAGGCGCGGACGCGGCTGCACGGCGTCGCGCTGATTCCCGTGCGAGTCACTCCGGAAACGGCGTTCCAAGTGGCGCTGGCCCGACGGCCCGACTGGATGAATGCGAAGGCGTCACTCGTCGATACGTGGCGGCTGATTGAGTTCAATGCCAACGCGCTGAAGTCGGGCCTGACCGTGAACATCCTCGGCGACATGGCGACGACGGGGAACAACCCGGTCAAGTTCCGCGATACCAACGGAGTACTGCGGGCGGGAGTGCAGTTCGACGCGCCGCTCACACGGCTCATCGAACGGAATCAGTACCGGCAGTCGCTGATCGACTACCAACAGGCCCGTCGATCGCTGATGGCGCAGCGCGACGAGATCCATCGCGGGCTGCGCGCCCGGCTGCGGCAGATTCATCTCGACCAGTTCAACCTCGAACTGCGGCGGCTGGCCATCGACGTGGCGATCACGCAGACGGACATCGCGCGACTGAAGCTGGCCGAACCGGAAAAGCCGGTCGGAGTCGGCGGCGTCGCACCGGCGACCTCACCCACCGTGGCTCGCGACTTGGTCGATGCGCTGTTGAATCTTCAGCAATCACAGGCGGCGTTCATCTCGGTCTGGGGCGACTACGAAATCCAGCGGCGGCTGCTCGACTTCGACCTCGGCACGATGAATCTCGACGACCGCGGCCTGTGGTGCGATCCCGGCTCCATCACGGATGAGACTCTGCTGGCCCGCTACTACGAATCGCTGCCCAACCCGCTGACCCTCACAGGCGATCCGAACGAGTCGGGTTTCACCGAGCTGTCCGTCGGCGACCTGCCACCCGCACCGAGCAGCCTGGAACCGCCGGTGCCACCGTCACCGCCCGAAAACCCGCCGCGACCTGAGTGATTGCCGGATGTTCGCCCGACTCCGCAGCGAGTTCGCGAGTGCCATTGCCGACGAACGATGAATTCATCGTTTAACCTCGTGGGCAACGCCCCGCGCGTTCGACGCGGGACACGCCATCGACGCGTGGGGCGTTGCCCACGCGGTTAAACGAAGCCGCCTCTCGGCCGCAACCAAAAAGATGCGGAGGAACTACGGATGTCACAGATTTCACGGATGACACAGATCGGACGAAGACCAAGAGCAGTACTCTTTCTTCGCCCTCATGATCTGTGTCATCCGTGACATCAGTGGTCAGCCTTTTGCTTCACCTGTCTGTGTCTTCGTCTGCTTCTGAAATGCGCGCAGCCCGACAAGAAGTTGACGCCTAGTAGTACGACGCAGCAGTGGTTGCAAGCAATGCGTCCGGGGGCTGACGCCGCCCGGCTCACCAAGACTGCTGTCGGGGCAGTTTCTCAACGAAGATCGAGTATGGTACGCAGGACGGGCAGGAGGCTCCGTCCTCGGGTATGCTGGGAAGGGAGGCCGCTGGTTGTCGAACACACTCTGTCTTCTTGGTAGCTCGTGCCATGAACACTTCTCCGCAAAACATTCCTCAACAGAACTCCTCACCTGTCCGCCCGACCGGCAAGATTCGGCGAGGCCCGCTCGTCGTGCTGGCCTTCCTGACCGTTTGCTGTGCGGCCGGGGGAGCGGCGGTGTACTCGTTGCGAGGCGACGCGGTGGTAAATGTCACCACGCAGCGGCCCGTCGTGGGTGAGTTCTTCACCGACATCGTCGAGCGGGGCGAATTGGAAAGTTCCGCGAACGTCGAACTGCGGTGCGAGGTCGCGTCGGCCGAGGGCGTTCGCATCCTGGAGATCGTCGCCGAAGGAACGCCCGTCGCCAAGGACGAGGTCGTCGTGCAGTTGGATGACTCGACCCTGCGCAAAGATCTGGCGGCTCAGAAAATCGCGGTCAACACGGCCGAAGCGGCTCTCAGCAAGGCCACCAACGATCACGCTGCCGCCGTCATTGCGCGGAAGGAATACGAGCTGGGGACGTTTGTGCAGGACGAGCAAAAACTGGAGAGCGAGCTGTTCGTCGCCGAGGAAAACTCGCGCCGGGCCGAGAACTTTTTGACGCACAGCAAAAAGCTGGCGTCGCGCGGCTACATCACCGACGTGCAGCTTGAAAGCGATCGGTTCTCCGTCGAGAAGTTCGGCAAGGACTTGGGGGCGGCGAAGACCAAACTCAACGTGATCCGCGAGTACACGAGACCCAAGACATTGAAGAAGCATGACTCGGACATCAAGACCTCCGAAGCCAGTGCCTTCGCCGAGCAGGCCAAGCTGGGGATTGAACTGGAGAAACTGAAGAGCCTCGAAAGCCAGCTCGACAAGTGCGTCATCAAGGCTCCCTCCGCCGGGCAGGTCGTGTTTGCGAACCAGAACCGCTGGCGCGGCGATGAGTTCCTGGTCCGCAAGGGGAACCGCGTTCGCGAACGTCAGGTGATCGTCATGCTGCCCGACTCCAGCAAGATGCAGGTCAAGACGAAGATCGGCGAGGCCCGCGTCGATCGCGTCAAGCCGGGCATGTCGGCCGTCGTGCAGATCGAGGCCCTGCGCGGAACGGAACTCAAAGGGACCGTGAAGACCGTCAACGCCTATGCGACGGACGAGAACTGGATCAACCCGAACGTGAAGGAGTTCGATGCGATCGTCACGCTCGAAGCTCCGCCGACGATGCTCAAGCCGGGGATGTCGTCCAAGGTTTCGATCCGCGTCGAAACGCAGGCCGCAGTGATGCAGATTCCCGTGCAAACCGTCGTCGAGCGCGGCGACAAGCACTACTGCGTGATCCGTGACTCGTCCGGCAAGCTCAGCCTGCGCGAGCTGCTGATCGGCTCGACCAACGACAAGTTCATCATCGTCAAGGAGGGACTGAGCGCGACCGACGACGTGGTCATGAACCCGCGAGCACACCTCGCCGCCGTCGGCTTGAAGGACGAGGACGCCTCGCAGAAGAAGAACAAGCCCGCGACAGACACCGCGCCGGCCAAGCCGGCAGAGAAGGCGAAGGACACAACCACCAGCGCGTTGATTTTCCGCCACCGAGCTTGCCTCGGTGGTTCATCGGCTTTTGCACTACTCATCTCACCAAGGCACGGAAGTAGTGCAGAAGCCGGCAAGCCACCGAGACAAGCTCGGTGGGGTGACGGCCCACTAATTGGCTTCACCACCGCGCGGGGCCTCTCGTGAACCCGCTGCGTTGGCTGGTCGGCGGGTTTGGGTGGAGCAGTCTTCGGGCGCTGTTTCTGCATCCGCTGCAGTCGATGCTCACGATCTTGGGTGTCGCGATCGGCGTGGCCAGCGTGATCTGGTTGCTCGCCGTCGGCGAGGGGATCGGGCGGGCGGTGCAGAAGCAGATTGAAGGACTCGGCGCGGACAACATCATCGTCCGCTCGATCAAGCCTCCGGCCGAGGCGACGGCGGGCCAGCGCGGCATCTTTCCCTACGGCATCACGCGCAGCGATCTGGCACGCATCATTGAGACACTGCCGACCGTCAAACGCGCCGTTCCCATTCGCGAGGTGCGGCGCGAGTTCCGCTACCTCGACCGACTCGTCGATGGCCGCATGGTCGGCTGCACGCCCGAGTACGCCGAACTGACCAGACTCGAAGTCGATCGCGGCCGCTTCCTGTCGCAGACCGACGGCACCGAGCGGCAGAACATCTGCGTCCTCTCCGCCGAAACCGCCGAGCGGCTCTTCCCGTTTGAAGACCCGCTCGGCCGGGCCATCAAGATCGAACGCGACTACTACCAAGTCGTCGGCATTCTGAAGCCGCGTGCGCCGTCGGCGGGGATCGGCGGATCGCTCGAAGCGCAGGATTATTCACGCGACGTGTATGTGCCGATCGAAACGCTGTGGCTGCGCGTCGGCGATCTGATCCTCACGCTCCGCAGTGCCTCGTTTCAAGGTGAGAGTGTCGAGCTGAGCCAGATCACGCTGCAAGCCATCGACGTGGCGCATGTCATCGAGACGGCCGAGATCATCAGAGCGACGCTCGCTCCGCATCATCCGACCGTCGATTACGGAATCACCGTTCCGTTGGAGCTGCTCGAACGGGCGCGGGCCATGCGGCTGATGTTCATGCTGTTCCTCGGCATCATCGCCGTGATCTCGCTGCTGGTCGGCGGCATCGGCATCATGAACATCATGCTGGCGACCGTGACGGAGCGCACGAAGGAGATCGGCATCCGAAGGGCACTCGGCGCGAAGCAGTCCGACATTACGCGGCAGTTCCTGGGAGAAACCGTCACCCTCTCGATGTTCGGCGGCACGGCGGGCGTCCTCGCGGGACTGGCGTGTCGCCCGGCGATCAACCTCATGCGCTGGGGCATCGAACAACTGATGCCTGAGGCGGTCGCCACTCTGCCCGACATCATCCGCACGATGGAACCGACCGTCGTCAACTGGTCGGTGCCGCTCGCGTTCGGCATCTCGGTTCTGGTCGGAGTCGTCTTCGGTCTCTACCCCGCGATTCAAGCGGCACGTCTCGACCCGATCGAGGCCCTGCGGAAAGAGTGAGGCTCGCACTCGGGAGGAGGGGTCATTGGGTTCCCGGAGTCTCGGGCACAATCGCCCGCGTCGATGGAACGGCTCAGCAGCTCACGCCAGACATCGTTGGTGAGCAAAGGCGTCTGCCGATCACAAGAAAACGCGGCTCTCCGCCATTTGTGTTGGATGTCCATTATCAGCCGCAGGGCGCTAGCCCCGGTTGCGGCGAATTTCAACCGGGGCTAGTGCCCTGCGGCTCATTCGCCACGAGAATCAACACGAATGGCCGAGAGCCTTTATTTCATGCGTGCTGCCTCAGTGCTGATGCTCTTCTGTGGTGCATTCGCCCCGCTCACTGCGCGCGGGGACGAGGCAGTCCTTCGTGCGGCACGCGCGCGGCTCCAGCA
>JAYUFF010000619.1:0-1775 GCA_043738825.1 Schlesneria sp. | reverse complement strand
CTCACCGTCAAGGTGTTTGCTCGCGGCGGGGATGCGCTCCTCGAGGCGATCACGCTGACAGAGAAATCCGTCGCGAAGACCATTACACCGGCACGACTCCTGACATCTTCTTCGACTCGGCCAGGGTCATCGCCTTCCAGTCCGAGACCTTTGCCGCGCGAGCATCCTCCACCCAGCGTTCAAGCTGCGCGAAGGAATCGGGCAGCAGTTCGGCCCGACGCGACGGCGGGAAGTTGAAGTCGCGGTGTTCGACGGGCAGGCTCATGGGCGGTCCTTGTCTAAAGTGTTTCGCCCAAGATACCGCATGAGGCTCAAACCCGGCGCGCCGAGTTCCGTAGCACATGCTACGGAACTGCGCCGCCTGCAAGATGATGGTCACGATGCTCAAGTGACCGCCGCAAAGATGGCCAGGCTCACTGGCACCTCGCATCGTCGTCAAGTCGTTGAAACGATTTGACTGAGTTCGTCATCGGGCCGTTCATCGAATGAAACTTCGAGCGGCCAATAGGCGGATCGGCTCTGTTCTCGTGAGACATCGTGGGGACGCTGAGGGCATCTCGCATGGTCTTGCCAGTGAAAGCATTTGCCTGAACGGCATGAACCGAATTGATGACTTGGGGGTCGGGCGTCGTCCGGTCGTTCCATTCTTGATGCGGAGCGTGTGCAATGTGCTCGCTATCGCGATGAAGCGGATCGAACCACTGGAGTCGAACAGCGCGATGCGCGCGGTTGCAACAGGCGACGTGAGCGATCTCGTCACCGGTTAGCCCGCTTCAGACGAATTGACCTCATCCGGCATCATGCTAGCAGTTGCCTGGCTCTGCCAAGAGGACACGTTGCAGCTCTGAACGCAACTCACTTTGGGGTTGTCCTTGAAATGTCACCTTCGTTCCCTCGGCACTGTAAGAGGAGGCTGTCCGAGAACTGGACTTGCCGCAACAGGTGTCGAAGTCTTGGCTGGGGTACCACGGTCACGGCTTTGCATGGTCGTGTCTACGGCGACAACCAAAGCACAGCCACGCAAAGCCGTGACCGTGGCACCCCGAAAGCAAGCCATTTCTTTTCGGAGAGCCTCTCAGACTGCCCACCGCCTCGCCTGACCACATTTCCAAACTAAGGGGTCGCTCATGATTCGATTGCTCTCGTTTTCCTTGGCTTTACTGTTTACGACCAGCTTGGCTGCTGCTGCCGACACGCCTGCTCAGGCACCGAAGAAAGTTGACATCGCAACCGGCAAGGAAATCAAACTGTCCGACGTGGCCGTGCGATTCCTGTTATCGGGCAATGTACCGGGGACCGCGACGGCGAGTACGCTTCTCGTCGGTGGCGACACTACCGCCCAAGCCACCAACTCCGACCTTGGCGGCGCTGCCGAGGTAGCCGCCGACAATACCCTGTATGTCGCGCAGACAACCGGCTCCGGCACGGCGATGTTTGACAAGATCGTCAACGTCACTGCGGACGGCGCGGGGCTGGTGACTCGCAGGGCAAGGGGGACGCCTTCAGCGCTCTTCGATGTCGTCGATGGAGACCAGATCGGCTACATGGACTTCCGGAGCTATTCGGGAACCAAGTTTTTCCAGCAAGTCTCCATCTCCGCGAACGTCGATGGCGCGTTCACCAGCGGACAGGCTCCACCAGCACGACTGCTATTCAGCACGAATGCCGCCAACAGTGGTTCGGCGGAACGAATGCGAATTGACAAGAATGGATACGTGTACATCAACACGACCTATCAGCATCCGGCAATTGCTTCAGACGCCTATTTGACTGTG
>JAYUFF010000618.1:0-1781 GCA_043738825.1 Schlesneria sp. | reverse complement strand
GTGAAGGATCAGGTCTACCGCCGCTCGGTTACGTTCTTCACGACGAACGAGCACGTCTTCACGATCCTCGGCACCGTCTACACGTCGCAGCAGGGCCTCAACGAAGCGACCCGCTCAACCGAGGCGATGAAAGAGGGAGTCAACAAGGGCCTCGAAGACGTCGCGGAACTCGGACGCGATCTGGAACGCGCGGCTCTCAAGGCGGGATACGGCTCGACAATCAGCCCACAGTCGGTCGAGAAGCTCGTCACCGCGATCACCGACTACCAAGTCGAGTCGCTCCAAATGATCGCCGACCTGCGCAAGGAGAGCGATCAAAACGCCAAGGAGATCCGCCGCGTCGTCGAAGCGGGCAAGAAGAAGTTCCAGGAAACGCTCGCTCACTTCGGCAGCGACGCAACGACATGATCCACGTCTTTCTCCCCTCGCCCCTCCGGGGAGAGGGGCCGGGGGGGTGAGGGGCGAGTCAGGGACAGCCCCCCACGCAGAAGCCTCCAGCAAAGCGAAGACGAAGAAAAAGCAAAGCCCCCTCACCCTAACCCTCTCCCCCGAAGACGGGGACGAGGGGACAAAGCGGAGACCAACCGATGCCTGCCGATCCAATCAAGACTCACGTTGAGAAGACGCTCGCTCACACGTCGCCGTTCGTCGGCTGCCGCTACGACCCAACCGGCCGCTTCGTGTTTGGAGGGTGTGAGGACAACAAGGTCGTGCGATTCGATGTCACCTCGGGGGCGAAGGTTGAACTGGTGGGGCATGACAGTTGGATCCGAGCCCTCGCGTTCAACAAGGCGGGTGACGTACTCGTGTCGGGCGGCTACGACGGGCGGCTCATCTGGTGGTCGGCCGCTGCGGACGCACCGGCAGTCATTCGCAAGGTCGAGGCCCACGCCGGCTGGGTTCGCGCGCTGGCCGTCAGTTCCGATGGCAATCTGCTCGCCTCGTGCAGCGATGACAAGAAGGTCAAGCTGTGGAACCTCGCCGACGGCAGCCTCGTGCGCGAGCTACCCATTGCCGGAGAGGCCGGGCACGAGCGACACGTTTACAATCTCGCGTTCCATCCCGACGGCAAGCAACTCGCCTCGGGAGACCTCACGGCGAAGTTCATCCACTGGGAAGTCGATACGGGGAAAAAAGTCCGCGAGTTCCCCATCGCCAGCATGAGCAAGTACGACGCCGGCTTCATGGCCGACTATGGCGGACCGTACTCGATGACGTTCACCCCCGACGGCAAGCGGTTGATCGCGGGAGGCATCACCAACGTCACCAACGCCTTCGCCGGCGTGGGCAATCCGATCGTGGTCGAGATCGACTGGGAAGCGGGCAAGGACGCCATGACGCATCTCACCAAAGCCAACATCCAGGGCAAGACCTTCGGCGTCGCGTGGCATCCCGACGGTTACGTGATCGCCTCGACCGGCGGCGGTGCCGGCGGGCACCTCTTCTTCTGGAAGCCCGACCAAAAGGACGAGTTCCACACCTTCAACCTCGGCAACACCACGCGAGACCTGTCCCTCCACCCCGACGGCCTGCACCTCGCCACCTGCCACCACGACAAAAACATCCGCATCAGCCTGATGGGACCAAAGGCGGGGTAAACTTCGTCCCGTGTCCTCGCCCGAGCGCTCCGGCCGGGTATACATTTGTCGATGCAAACGGTCAGAGCCAACAAAGTGCGTGTGAGTCGAGGAGATTGAATCATGCAAATCCACGATTGGAAAAAGGCTCCGGGTGGCCTGTTTCTTCACTTTCATCAGCAATGGTCCGTCGCCATTTGCAAT
>JAYUFF010000617.1:0-12638 GCA_043738825.1 Schlesneria sp. | reverse complement strand
CTAGTGCTTTGTCACAGCTTGATCTTGGGGTAGCCACGCTCGCCAGAGCGTGGGGTCCATCCAGCGTCTCGCCCACGTTCTGGCGAACGTGGCTACCGTTATTCCTTTGCCGGTCATGAGCACTAGGGTGAAGGAGCGTCGGTGTTCACGAGCACGCGCGGCGGCACTGACCAACTGCCGTATCCGGGAGCCTTCGCGGCCGGAGGATGCGTGCCGAACGCGGGCCAGACCAGGCTCTGCACATACGCCTGAGAGGACACGATGTGCGTCTGGTCGCTCATGCTGCTACCAAACTCATCGTGCCACTCGCGCGGCAACTGGTTCCACTGGCCGAGATACCACATCGAGATGATGTTCTGCGCCAGCGGGCCGAATTTCGGAGGCGTCATCACGCGCCCCCTCAATGCGGCCTCGAGTTCCCCTTCCGTGCCGCTCGCCTCAAAGGCCGCCTCGCACTCGGACAGGAAGTCGCCCACGATGCCGATGCCCACGATGGACAACAGCTTTCCCCAATAGGCATCCGCCATGCCCGTGGCCACGAGTTCCACCTCGGTGAAACCCGTGAGCGCTGCGGACAACGTGATGAACTGCCGGACTGTGTCGGACGGAAAATACATGGCGTCGCTCCTCGTTCGATGGCTAACTCTTCGTCGCCAGGTCCACGTAGAAGGCACGATTCTCCGCAGCCGCCGGCGGCGAATGGAACAGGCGCGCCGCGACAACGGTCGGCGACGAGCCGAGGAGTTTCTTCAAGTCCACGCTCATCGGGTGGTCGGACTGGCTGAGGGTCAGGCTGAATTTCGACTGGTGGTCCGCGAGATCGAAGTAGTCCTCATACATGCCGAACATGTTCCAGCGCGAGCCGATCAGGTCCATGTCCTTGCCGCCCGGCGGGCGGTTCGGACCTCCGGGAAGCATGCTATAGAGTGTGATCGGGGAGCCGTTGCCGGGCAGGCAGGGGATCTGGCTGAAGTCCGCCGTGAACGTATAGATCGCGCGTGTCTTGTCGCCCTCGAACGTCGGGTCATAGACCGTGTAGGTCCATTGCGCCACATCCGCGCTGTTCAACGACGGGACCAGATAATCGAACGTGGTCAGGAACTTCCGCTCGCCAAACACCTTCACGCCGGCCTGCACCGCGACAGGGTTGTCCGCGGGCACATGCAGACGGAACTCGCCGATGAGCTTCGTCTGCTCCTGTCCGCGCAGGTAGTCCGCCAGTGCCATCACGGGCACGTCTTTCTCCTGCTTGGCCGGATAGGCATGGATGTTGAATTCGATCTCATTGCAAGTCCCGATCAAGAACGACAGCAGACTGCCGTAGTTCTGAAAGTTCAGCGAGATCAGCGCCTTGCCCTTCGCCTGTGGATCGCTGAACCGCGCCGGCTTCAGCCGCGTGTCGGCGAGATACGGCGTGATGAGCGCCTCATCCACCAGATAGTACGTCCAGATCAATGACAGCGATGCGTAGTAGAACGGCATCTTGAAGTCGGGATCATCGGGCGGAAACAGGGGGGGAGCGACTGCCATATCAGGTTGATACCTTTTTGAAGAGGTGCCATTCGCTTGGTGTCGTCGAGTCTTCGAGACGCGCCAAATCACAGTGGGAACGGTGCGAAGCGAAGACTCGACTGCACCCGAGCATTGGAGAACTGACGGCCGTGATTCGAGGCGGCGATTAGAACGGCCCCTGCCATTCAATACAACCAACACAGAGTCAGTCCCCACGCTCCGTCCCGTTTGAAGTTGCACAAAATGTAGGGTGGGACCAGCGGCGCTTCGCCGCGCCGGCCCACCATCAATTCCCGAAAGTTTGTCATGGTGGGCCGGCGCTCGAAGCGAGCTTGTCCCACCCTACTTCGAAACTGGGAAGAGCCGTGAGTCAGTCCCGATCGTCATTCACTCCAACAGCAACGCCGCAGCCTGCTCGCCGATCATGACGGACGGCGCGTTCGTGTTTCCGGACGTGATGTTGGGCATGATCGAGGCATCCGCGATTCTCAAGCCGTCGAGGCCGTGGATTTTGAGTTCGTGATCAACGACGCACATTGGGCTGTGGCCCATCTTGCAGGTGCTGGTCGGATGAAAGTACGTCGAGACGCTGTTGCGGATGAAGTCGGTCATGTCGGTTCGGCCGAGCGGTCCCGGCATGACCTCGCGCGCTCGGAATGGTTTGAAGGCCGCAGAGGCTCCGATCTCGCGGCACAGTTCGACCGCCACGAGCATCGCTTTGAGATCGGCCTCGCGCGATAAAAAGTTGACATCGATGATCGGCGCGGCCGACGGGTCAGAACTGGCCAAGGTCACGGTCCCGCGAGACGCCGGTCGCACGACGCTGGGGCTGAGCGTGTAACACTGATCGCTCGGCAGTTGCGGCGCGAGTTCCGGCGAGGCGAGCGGAAACTCGATAAAGACCGGCTGAATGTCCGGGCCAAGCAGGCGCGAATCCGACTTCCACCACAGCGTGCTTTCGGCTCCGTTGTTGCGCGGCGGAGGTAGCGATCCGTTGCATTCGTAGACCAGACCCGCCAGCAACGCATGATCTTGCAGGTTGCGACCGACACCCTTGAGGTCGCTGACAACCGGAATGCCGAGCGGTCGCAAATCCTTTTCCGGCCCGATGCCCGACAGCAACAGAATGCGCGGCGAGCCGATCACGCCGGCGCTCAAAATCACTTCACTCGTCGCGTGGGCTTGCTGCACTTGGCCGTCGTGCCGGAATTCAACACCGGTGCAGCGAGTGCCGTTCATGAGCAACCGATCGGTTTCCGCATGAGTCATCACGGTGAGGTTCGGCCGTTGCAGGGCCGGTCGGAGATATCCGTCCACAACACTGAAGCGCTTGCCATCCTTCACGGTGAGGTTGAAGTAGCCGACGCCGAGCATCTCCGGGACATTGATGTCATCGAGCACCGGCAAACCAACTTCTCGCCCCCCCTCGATGAACGCCGTGGCCAGCGGATTCGGATCGACCGGCGGTGAGACATAGATCGGCCCGCCCGTCCCGCGCAGATCGCTCGCCGGCCCGTGCCAGTCTTCGATCTTCTTGAACACCGGCAGCACGTCGGCCCAGCTCCAACCGGGACAGCCCGAGTAGGCCCAACTGTCGTAGTCGGTGTGATGCCCGCGCACCCAGGCATTCGCGTTGTGACTGTGACATCCGCCCAGCATCTTGCCGCGCGGCAAGTGGTCGATGCGGTTGAAGCAGCTCCGCAACGGAGCCGTCTTCCAACCCCAGTCCAGCGCGCCATAGAAGAGGGTCGGCCATTTCGTCGGATCCTTCACATCCGGATGATCGTCCGGCCCTCCCCCTTCGAGCAGCAGCACGCGACAGCTCGCATCCTCGGACAGTCGTGCGGCCACCACGCACCCGGCCGAACCGGCTCCAACGACGATGTAGTCATAGGTCGATTCGGTCATCCAGCGATTCCAATCGTAGGGTAAGCCACTGGCTTGCCCGTCTGCGGGAGAGTCGATTCGTGCGGTCTGCCGGCCATTTTTTTGATGGGCAAGCCAGAGGCTTACCCTACGTGAGCTTCAAGAATTGTCGCGCCGCGTCGAGTTCGGCACTTTGAATACCGTTTGTGAACGAGTTTCAGATCGGTTCCAGCGTGTCGCGAGCTTCGGCAGTCTGACCTTGAGTGGCCAGCAGTTGGGCGAGGCTGAAGGCGGCGCGGAGTTGCAAGGATCGCGCGTCTTGTTGTGTGGCGATGGCGAGCGCCTCGCGGTACTTCATCTCGGCGGTGGCGTTGTCGGCGGGGGTCGCTCGCAGGAGCAGGTCGCCTCGCAATCGAACGACTTCGGGCAGCCAGTAGCCTTCGCCGGTGTCGGCGGCGAACTGTTCGGCTTGATCGAGCGCGGCGGCGGCCTTGTCGAGACGACCGGCGGTGAGACAGGCTTCCGCCAGCAGGCCGTAGTAATAATGGCTCCCCAGTTCCGAGCCTTGTGCTCGCCACGACACGAGTCCCTCTTCGATCTCGGTGATGCCTTGCGTGTGCTCGCCCTGCTGTGACATGGCCCAGCCGCGCATGACTCGGCACCAGCCGAACCAAAAAGCGAAGCCATGTTCCTGCGACAGCGACAGCGCTTTCTCGGCCGTCGCGCGCGTGCGGACGACATCGCGGTTGAACTGGTGAATCCACTGCGAGAAGCTCAGCGCCAGCGTGAGGCTGAACGAGTGATCGAGTTCTTCGGCGATGCGAACCGCTTCGTCGCTGTGCTGCTGCGCGACATCGGTCTGGCCGAGCAACCAGTACGCCCACGACAGGTAACTGCGGGCGACGATCCACGGATCGACCACGTCGTACCGATAGACCTGTGCCCGCAACTCGAGTGTCGGCACGATCGCGGCGACCTTCTCCAGGAACGGGATGGCCTGCCGATGTTTGCCTTCGTAAACGAGCGGACTGCCCATCGCTCGGTTCGAGGCAACAACGAAATCGGTCGCATGCGACAGCGCCGACAGCGCCACCAACTGCGCCGCGAGTTCATTCGCCCGCGCGTACTTCGCTTGCAGCATGTAATAGCGAAACATGCCATACAGCACGGGGAAGAGTTCCGTCGTCAGCCCCAACCGGCCGCACAGTTCATGAGCACGCGAATAGTTCTGTTCGACTTCACGCGCGCTGTAGCCGATCGTCGCTTGCAGCGGCACACCGAGTGCCGTGTGTAATTTGATCTCACGCTGAAATCGTTCGGGCGATTCCGGTTGATCGCGGAGCAATGCCAACCCGCCGCGCAGTTGTTGAATCGCCTCCTTGAAGGCTCGCCGGTCGAGCGACCGCGTGCCCGCCTTGTCCCAAAAGTCGATGGCCTTCACCGCGTCACCGGCTTCGGTGAAATGGCCGGCCAGAATTTCCGGCTGCGTCTCGACGATGTCCGCGAACCGCGATTCGAGGGCGTCGCCGATCCGCTGATGAAACTGCTGCCGCTTCTTTTTGACGAGCGAGTTGTACGCCGCGTCCTGGATGAGAGCGTGCTTGAACGTGTACTTCGTCCGCGGCAGGCGGCCTCGCTCACCGAGCAGATCGGCCGCGACGAGCTTCTGCAATTCCGCTTGCAGGTCGGCGTCCGACAGCTCGGAGACGGCACGCATTACCTCGTAAGAGAACTCGCGCCCGATGGCCGACGCCAACTGCGCGACCTCGATGTCGATGGCCATGCGATCCAGCCGCGCGATCAGCAGGTCTTGCAGCGTGGCCGGAATCTCATGCGTGCGGAAGCTGCCGGATGACGAGACCTCCCGCGATTGCGTCTGCGCGCGGGAGTCGATGATCGTCCGCGTGAACTCTTCCACGAACAGCGGCACGCCGTCGGTTCGCTCGGCGATCTGGTCGATCAACTTCTGCGGAACATCGTTGCCGATCTTGGCGATCATCATCTCGCCGATCTGACGCTTCGTCAGCCGGTTCAGCGCGATCTGCGTTTGATGGGCGAGACTCGCCCACGGCGTGACGAACTCCGGCCGGAACGTCAGCAGGATCAGAATGCGATCGCTCAATCCCTTGGCGACGATCCGCTCGATGAACTCCAGCGTCGTCGGGTCGAGCCAGTGCAGGTCTTCCAGCACGAACAGCACCGGTTGCTGAACGGCCTGCTCGCGCAACCAGTCCCACAACAACTCGAACGTCTTTTCCTTTTGAAGCTGCGGATTGATGTCGAGTGCCGGGAAGCGACCGTCCAGCGGGATCGACAACAGCGACGCCAGCAACGCGATCTCGGCGTGGCCGTCGAGGTTCAACTCCGCGAGATGCGCGACCAGTTTGTCGAGCCGCTCTTTCGCCGAGTCCTGTCGGTCGCCGCCCAGCATCCGCTCGAAGCATTCCGTCGGCGGGTAGAGCGCACTGGCGTGATGCTGCGGAGTGCAACGCCATTCAATGATCGCCGCGTCATGCGCTTGCTGCTGCTTGCTCGCGGAGTGATGTCGGCTGCCGTGCGAACTGCCTGGCAACACATGCTCCTTCATCGTGTGAACCAACCGGGATTTGCCGAGGCCCGCGTCGCCGATCAGCAACACGACCTGGCCCATCCCCTCGACGGCCTGTTCCCAACGCTCCTGCAACAACCCGACTTCGCGGTCGCGGCCGATCAGCGGCGTGAGCGCCCCCGGCTCGGTCAGATCGACGCGGCTGCCGCCCGACCGCTCGGCCGTCACGTGATAGACCTCTTGCGGCCCCCCTTTGAATCGCTTCGTGCCGAGGCTGTCGCAGTCGAAGAACCGTCGGACCAACTGAAACGTGTCGTGGCTGATGATGACCGTGTTCGGTTCGGCCATCGCGTCCATCTGGCCGACGAAGCTCAGCAACGAACCAACGATCGACAACGAACCGTCCTCGCCCGCGTCCTGCACGACCGCGTGATCGCTGTGAACCGCCGCGATCGCCGACAGCTCGACTTTGTGCTTGCGCCGCACGCGGTCACGCAGCGGCGTCAGCGTCTCGATCAACAGCAATCCCGCGCGAACGGCGCGCGTCGTCGCGTCTTCAAAGGCGATCGGGTAGCCAAAGCAGGCCCGCACGCCGTCCTCGGACAATTGCGCGATGGTCCCGCCACACTCGATCGTGACCGCGCGACAAACCTGTTGGAATTCCAGCAGCACTTCCGCCTGCTCTTCGGCATCGAGCGACTCGATGATGTCGGGCGACGTGAACACGTCGCACCCGAATTTCACGATGGTCACCCGCCGTCGCTCGGCCTCGCGAACTCGCCGCATGGACGACATGCTGTGTCGCACGGACGACGAGCGATGCCCGGCATCGGACTGCGAATCCGGGTGATTCCGGTCGGTGGCGGAGCGACTCGCCTCCTGAACCGGTGCCGGCGAATCAGCCGTCGGCGCGATCACGGCGGCAATCGAAGCCGCCACGGACGACGAGGTTCTCTCTGGTTGAGCCGAGTGCGCCAGAATCTTCCGCAAGTCGTCCGCCATGTCGGTGACGGTCGTGTACCGGTGACGCAGGCTCTTCGCCATCGCGGTCAGACAGACCTTTTCCAGCTCGCGCGGAATGACGGGGTTCAGTTGTCGCGGCGGCTGCGGTTCGTCGTCCTGCACCTGTTGCAGCAGCTCGTCAAACTTCTTGGCCGTGAACGGCAATCGGCCGGTCAGCATCAGATACATCATCACGCCGAGCGTATAGATGTCGGTGCGACCGTCGATGCGGTGCCCCTCGCCGCGCGCCTGTTCCGGCGACATATATGACGGCGTCCCCGCGATCACGCCGCGATCGAAATTCGTGGACGACGAGTCGCTGAGCGCCAGGCCGAAATCGACGAGCACCGGATTCTGCCCGTCGGTCATGATGATGTTGGCCGGCTTCAAATCGCGATGCACGATGCGGTTCGCGTGAGCATGCGCCAAGGCGTCGGCAATTTTGATGACGATCTGCGCCACCTGAGGCCACTCGACCCGATGCCCCTTCAGCCAGTCGCGGAGGCTCTCGCCTTTGAGATAGTCGGAGACGATATAGCACTGATCGTCATCGACGCTGATGTCGTACACCGACACGATGCCGGGATGTTTCAGGGCGGCCAACTGCCGCGCTTCCAGCAGGAACTGCGAGCGCGATTGCGAATCGCCAGCCTTCAGATTGGGAACCTTGATCGCCACCTCGCGATTCAGTTGCGGATCGAATCCCAAATAGACTGTGCCGAACGCACCACTCCCCAACACCCGGCGAGTCTCATAGCGGCCAAACGCCGTTGGCTCATTCGGCATCTGCATTTGACTGTCAGACTCGATCTGCACGCCACCCCGGCACTCAATGGCGTCGGCGTCGTTGGTGCCTTCGTGCGGAGGCGACTTGCCGATCAGTTCTGTGCCGTCGTCGGGTGCGATTCCTTTCTCGAACAGGACCGTGTTCTGAAATTGGACCGACCTGGAATCGACGATGCTCGGATCGAGGGGCGCTGTGCCTGATGATGACTTGGCCGCTCGATACTTGACCCACTCCTCTTCCACCCGCAGACGCAGCTCCGGGGTGACATCGGCCTGCCCCAAAAAAGCATGCACCGCAGCCGTGTCGGCGAGGTTCAAGACGGCGTTGAGAAGATCTTGTTCCGTCATGAAAGCCCGACATCTAACTCGTAGGCAATTTGCTCGCAGTCTGGGAGCGTTGCGATGGCAACTCACCCATAATCAGTGCGAAACCCACACCGTGGCCCGGCCAGGAATTCAGGGGAACTCGCGGGAATCACCGCCTGAAGTCGCCATCGAGAGTACCACCTGATGGCGGCGGTCGCCATCTCTCGGCGCGGATCGCCCACACCAAAGTCGATCCGCACAATAATTTGCCCGGTGAGTCGGCCGGCTCACTGCCAGAACCGTTTTGCCAACCGCGATAACCGTCAAATTCCTTCTCGATATCCGCTCCCACAGGGTCTTGAGGTCATGCCCCTTTCAAACTTCCCCCCGATGATTTTGAGACGGGCGAGGGATCGCCGCAACGGCTTCGTTGTCCGGGTCACGGAAGGCTCCCGCGTGAATCGTTTCTGCTTTGGCTTGAGCCTCGTTCTGCTCGCGGGCAGCCTCGCGTCGGCACAACAAGAAACCAGCCACTACCCCGCCGGTGCCGAAGGCCTGAAGGCCGCGACGCTCCCGCCTCCAGGCACGTACCTCAAGTGGTACAACATCGTTTACACCGCCGACACGTTGCGAGACCGCAATGGCCACGCAGCCTCCGTCGGATTCGATCTCGATATGTTTGCCACGGTCCCGCGTTTTATCAAGATGACCGAATACAAGTTTCTGGGAGCGGACTATGGCATGGACATGCTCGTTCCGTTTCTGAATGTGGATCTGCAAGTCGCCGCCAAAGGTGTCCATCAATCCAAGTTCGGCCTCGGCGATATTCTCGTCGAGCCGGTTCTATTGGGTTGGCATTTCGAGCAGTGGGACATTGGAGCCGCCGCCGCCGTGTGGTGCCCGACGGGATTCCGGCGGTCTGCTCCCGAGCGCGCCACAATCGAGCAACCACAAGGCCCGCCTCCGCTGCCGTACCAACCGATCGACGTGACAATCACGATGGTCCCAAACCGCCCGCAGCTCGGTCGTGTCCTCATTTGAATGCGCAGGTCCGGTCGAACTAAGTTCGTCGTCATTGCTTTTGTCTTATCCGTGCCAATCTGTGACGTCCGTGGTCAAGACTCTGTCCTCTTCCTCCTCGATCACAGAAACGAAACAAGCCGCAGTCGAGGGCGACTGCGGCTTGTCAGATGGATCGGCGGATTCAGAAAGCGAGAGACCTCGATCAGTCTGCCACGATCATTTGTCCTCGGCCTTCTTCTCCTCAGCGGGCTTGTCGTCCGCCTTCTTTTCTTCAGCCGGTTTTTCTTCGGCTTTCTTCTCTTCGGGCTTGGCTTCCGTCTTTTCTTCGGCGGGCTTGTCCTCGGGCTTCTTCTCCTCGGCAGGCTTGGCTTCTGGTTTGTCTTCGGGCTTGGCCTCTGGCTTCCCTTCTGGCATGGCTTCGGGTTTTTCGGTGGTTCCGCCCGTGGCGGCGGCCGGGACAACCGCTCCACCGCCCGTTGTCGAACCGTGTCCGGTGGGCGTGTGGCCGACTTTAGTGGCCGGCTTCTTGGCGGGGTCACAACCCACGCTGAAGATCGACAAACCAAACGCCACCAACAGCGAACTGACGATATGAATCTTGTGCATCGAACGACTGACCTTTTGTTTTCGAGCACCGCGTCGCGAATCGTTCTCGCGCGGGCTGAAGAATGAGCTTCCGTCGCGAGGCACCGCCCAGCAGCGATGCCGACCCACACGACGCCTCGACACCCAAATGGCCGAGGAACGCGGGCATTACAATGTCTGCTCGACGGGATTGCAACCTCGGCGACCCGCCACAGGAAGTCCCCTCCCCACAGATCATCCAAAATGCGAGTCGGCGAAGGTTTGACGCCAGCGCAGCCGGTGTGACTGCTTCAGCCGCCACAACCGGCCCGATTGACGGGAGACGCCGTGGCTCCAACAATCCCCGTATGACAGAAGATTCCACCCCCTCCGTGACTTCCTCGCCCCCAGTACCAGCGATGACTGTCCCCGCGCACGGCGCGCTGCTCGGTTTGGACTATGGCACCAAACGATTGGGAGTGGCCGTCTGCAACTCCGACCAAACGGTGGCCGTGCCCGTCGAGACGTGGAACATCCGTTCGACTGATCAAAACCTGAAGCACCTGCGCGAGCTGATCGAAGACTACCGCGCGGTCGGCTTTGTGGTCGGGTTGCCCGTTCGGTTGAGCGGCATCGAGGGCGATCAGGCTCTGGCCGTCAAACGCTTCGGAAAGTGGCTGGCCGAGCAAACGCAACGACCGGTCGCGTACTGGGACGAGCGGCATTCCTCGAACGAAGCGGAACTGCTCCTCTGGGCGCAGGGCATTTCCCCCGAGCAGGGCAAGGATAAACTCGACCGCCTCGCCGCACAGATTATCTTGCAGTCATTTCTCGATGCGCCCGATCGCACGCTCGCACCGCAGCCCTTCGGGAGCTGACAGACCGCTGACAAACTCGTGGGGTAGGTTTGTAACCTGCCAGTGTCACACAGAAACAGACCTGGAAAATGACGGGCAGGTTGCAAACCTACCCCACGAGTCCGAGTCTCCAGCCCGAGATTCCACGAACGCCGAGTTTCCTCATGCCCTTGCTCGACCGCGAAGAGTACATCGAACAGGCGTATTTCTTCCGCACGTTCCTCGAACGGCTGAATGAGGATCTGCCGTCACAGGAAATCCTGGCCAGCATCCGTGAGGAAATCCTCGCCACGACGAAGCTGCCGCTGGCGCTCGACGTGTTGCGCGGCGAGTTGATGTTGAAGGGCAAGCTCTGCGAGGGGATGGCGCTGCTGTCGCACTACTTCGCGCCGTTCCAAGCCTTCGTCATGCAGCAGGCCGAACAGGATCGGACGAAGTTCGACCAGCGAGTCGCCTTCCAAATCCTCGAGCGTGAGGCCAAGTACCGCTCCGAAACGGCGTCGCCCGCCGGACTGTTCGTCTACCAGTTCGAGTGCCTCGCGCGGAACCGACTCGGCTATCACGACGGCATGACGGCGATCGCCGATGACCCGATGTTCGATGCCGATTGGCGCGACTGGATTCGCAGGGCCAGGCAGCAACTCGGCACGGTCGAGTTCGCGGACCTGATTTATTACCGATCCGAGTTCTTCGTTGATGATCGTCGCAAGACGAGCGGTCCCGATTACGAACCGTCCGCACCGATCCTGTTCGGTCGTCAGGAGGGCCGCATCGCGCGGGCCAATCGAGGCAAGGATCCGCTCTATTTGTTCGCCGCCCTGCAACGCCACTTGGGCTTCCCGACCGTGCCGCGTGGGAAGGGAGCGAGTGACTTCAAACTGCACCCGCTGCTCGAACTGCGGATCACGCGATTGGAGAAGCGTCTGCAACTGCTCGAATCGGAAAGCCAAGGCAAGCTCGACCTGAGCGAGTTCTACGCCAAGCCACCGGAGTTCACGGACGACGAGAACGGGCCAAGGCCCACCGGTTGAAGGACCGTTGAGAGAGAGAAATCTCAAATCTCAAGAACCAAACAAATCTCAAATCCCAAAGGCGAAAAAACTCAAACGGAACCGAAGAGAAGTCAGCCTCCGAGGCGGCTGTTTGAGTTTTTGAGATTTCCGTCCTTGAGATTCGTTTGGTTCTTGGTTCTTGAAATTTGAGATTTCGCACCGTCGTCAGTTCTTCGCCGCCGACCCGACGATGCGTCCCTTGGCTTTGAACGTGATCGGTTGTTCGCGACCGCTGATCGTGATGAAGAACTCTTCCTCGAACGGTCCCGGCTCGTTGGGGGGCGTGAATGTCAGCGGCAGGCTGTGAACCGTTGCGGTCGCTTGCGGCGACTTGACCTTGAAGGACTCGTCGGCCTTCGTGCGTTCGATTTTCTCGATTTTGATCGGCTTTCTGCCGCGAAGGATGACGTTCATCGTCTTGGTCTGGCCCGCTGTCACCGAACCAAATTGGAGGTCGGCCACGACGATGTCGGCTTCGACCTTGGCCTCGACCAGCACCGGAATCTGCGGGTTGTTGGCGTCGTCGGTGACAAGGGTGATCTGGTCACGCAGACCACCCAGTGGTGCCTCGGGCTTGAGCGTGACGATCAGTTCGTAATTGACCAGTCCGTTGCCACGACTCTTCTGTTCGATCTTGGCCGTCAGATGAGTGTTGCCGGTCTTGGCCTGAGTGATCGTCCAATCCGAACGGCCGGCGTAGTTGATGGCCACGCGCTGTTCGGCACCCTTGCCCAGATCGACCGCGCCGAAATTGACGGAACCAGGGGCCAGCACGATGTCTTTCCGAATATACGCTTCGACCGGAAGCTCCAAGTCTTTCCTTGAATTCTGAGTCGGTTCAAAGAGCGACAGCTTGGCAACAGATTTCCGTTCTCCGTCGTAACGAATCGTGTCCAGCCGCAAGGTCAGAACAACCTCTTTCCCGCTGGGGACAACGATTGGAGAAAATGGCACCTCGTCTCTTTTCTCGTCCCACTTCACGCAACTGCAACCTGTGCCGAGGTTCGTGATCTGGATGTCTTGCTTGTAAATGTTCTTCACGGTCAGCCGAAGTGCGGCATCGGCCCCCTTGGCGACGGAGCCGAACTTGAAGTCTTTCCGGTCCAACATCTTCTCGGCCCA
>JAYUFF010000616.1:0-1783 GCA_043738825.1 Schlesneria sp. | reverse complement strand
TTTGGAGTGCGGCAATTGGTTGCCGCTTTCCCTTCTCGCGATGGTTTGAGTTTTTGAATGCCCCGGCGGTTAGTGTGTCGTTCATCAAATCAAAAAGTTCCGGAGAAATGAAAGCGGCGATGAATCCCCGCACTCCAAAGATGGCAAAAGTCGAGCTAAGCGGATCTCCCTTTTGAAGTTCGTCCTTGCGGATGCCTCACCATGTCGATGATCTGTCGATTCAATCTGTGCCTTACCACGATGTGTTTGTTCACAACGCTCACCGTTCACGCGGCCGAGACGATCGTCGGCAAGACGTTTCTGGCGCGGGACACGCTCGCGCCACAGGCGGAAGAGTCGCCCGATGCCAAAGCGTGTCTGGCCGGGTTGGTTTGGAAGCCGGTCGAGTTTGAAGTAACCGTTGAGGCCGGAACCGATCCTGCGGCGGAGGGCTTGGTCCGGTTCCCGTCTCCGAAACCCAACGGCGTCGAGCAGAACGACCGCGTGGCGCTGGAGTGGTATGCCGCGAAGGATGAGTCCGGCAACGTGATCGATGCGCCCGCCATCGTCGTCGTGCATGAGTCCGGCTCGAAGATGGAAGTGGGACGTGTTTTCGCGAAAGCGCTGCACGCACAGGGACTGCATGCCTTCATGATTCAGTTGCCGTTCTACGGCGTGCGCAAGCCGGTCGGCTTCAAGCCCGATGGACGACACGTCGAGGCGACAATGCGGCAGGGGATCGTCGATGTGCGCCGCGCGCGAGACGCCGTTGCCGCGCTGCCGCATGTCGATCCGACGAACATCGCCGTGCAGGGAACCAGCCTCGGCGGGTTCGTGACCGCAACGACGGCCGGGCTGGACCGAGGCTTTGCGTCGGTTCACATCATGGTCGCGGGAGGCGATCTGTACGGACTGGTCTCGAACGGCCAGCGCGAAGCGGGCAAGCTCCGTGAGATGCTGGCCGAGGCGGGCTACACGGGCGACAAGCTGCGCGATCTGTTCGCTCAAGTCGAACCACTGCGTCTGGCTCACCGCCTCGATCCGCAGACGACTTGGATGTATTCGGCCACGCGCGACCAAGTCGTTCCACCACCGCACGCCAACAAACTGGCCGAAGCTGCGAAGCTGACCGACGATCATCACACGCGACTCTGGGCCGACCACTACACGGGGATCATCTACGTTCCCGTCGTCGTCGATTCCATTGCCAAGAACGTGAAGGCGAAGACAAACAGTCGTTGAACGGCTTGGTCTGTGCCTCGCGCGGTTCGTCTGTATAATCCGAGCCGCGTTGATCCAATTGCCTCAGACGAGAGATCCTGCCCATGACCAGCCGCTTGAGATTTTGTGTCGTCTTGCCGAGCTTCGTTCTGTGCGTGGCGTGGACTCTAGCGGTCAATGTCGGGTGTCTGGCCCTTGCTCAAGAACCAAAGCCGGAGGCCCCCGCCAAAGAGGAGTCTTGGCAGGTCATCTATCTGAGCGGGCAGCGAATCGGGTTTGCTCACTCGGTGACGGAGACGATCAAGCAGGATGGACGTGATGTCGTTCGCACCTCGTCCGACTCGCACATGACGATCAAGCGGTTCGGCCAGTCGCTGGTGATGAAGCAAACGGTGGCAACCGAAGAGTCCATCGATGGCGACCTGTTCAACTTCCGCTACGAGATGGCCAACCCGCCCGCCAGTTCCACGTCCACCAAGGGAAAGGTCGAAGGAAAAGAGTTGAAGCTCGAACAGACCGTCAACGGCAAATCGAAAGAGTCGGCCCAAGTCTGGCGGCCCGAGGTGAAATCGCCCGCGTATCA
>JAYUFF010000615.1:0-4763 GCA_043738825.1 Schlesneria sp. | reverse complement strand
CTCCGTGACCGTGGCACCCCCATTTGAACATGGCGATGGCCCTGACTCGGGGATGACCCGCTGGCACACAGCGGCAGCGTTCGATACAACAATTGTCGTCCTGCCTGCCGTGATTCGTGCCGTCGGCACTCCCGCCTGATCTTGCCTCAACCAGCCACCCCATGATTCGATCTCGCTCATCACTGGCGAAATTGTTTTCGCTCGTCGCGATTCTGGCCGAGATGGCGTTCGCGTTCTCATCCACTTCGGCACAGGAGGCTTCGCCGCTCGCCAAGCGATTCGCCGACGAAGGCCGCGCGTTCGTGAGCAAGCACTGCCTCGAATGCCACGGTGAGAAAGAGGCCAAAGCCGATCTCAGCCTGTTCGCCGACAAGGATGCCTCCTCGGTGACGAAGCGTCGCGCGGTATGGGAGAGCGTGATCGAAATGGTCTCGACCGGCCAGATGCCTCCGCCCGAGAAGCCTCGCCCCGACGCGGGCGACATCGAGAAGTTCGTCGCCGCGATCAACGCCGTCTTCGACGATCACGATCTCCACGCAAAACCGGACCCCGGTCGAGTCACCGTGCGGCGACTCAATCGCACCGAGTACAACCACACGGTGCGCGATCTGATGTTCATCGACTTCAACGCGGCGGAAGACTTCCCCTCGGACGACATCGGTCACGGCTTCGACAACATCGGCGATGTGCTGACCATGTCGCCCGTGTTGATGGAACGATACCTCGCGGCGGCCGAGTCGATTGTGCAACAGGCCATTCTCGTCGGCGATCCGCCCCCGCCGCCCAAGCGTCATGTGGCGGCGACGTTCATCCGGACGTTCATCCGGACGACCAGGAAGGAGGCATTCGAGGTTCCGTTCCGCACCCTGGAATCCAACGGCGTCCTCTCGACGACACACAAGCTGACCGTCGAGGGCGAGTACAAGTTCCGCTTTCATGGCTGGGGTCGCCAGGTGGGTGACGAGCCGGTGAAGGTGGTCTTCCAGATCGACGACCAGGAAATCGAGACCGTCGAGGTCAAAGCCACGAGCAAGGACAAGGGAACATACGAAGCGAAGCCGGTGCAACTCGGACCGGGCGAGCACCGTATTTCGGTGGCGTTCCTCAATGAGTTCACGGACGCGGAGATCGAAAAGCTGGAAGACGCTCAGCGCGCGTTGTTCGTCCAATTCTTCGAGTTGGAAGGACCGCTCGACATGGTGCCGCCATCTCACAAGCGATTGCTCGCTTGTCGCGCCGACCAGTCGAAGCCGGATCAGGCCCGCGAGATTCTGACCCGCTTCGCCACCCGAGCCTATCGTCGCCCCGCGACCTCCGCTGAAGTGGAGCGGCTCGTAGTCCTCGCGACGCTCGCTCTGGATGAGGGTCTGTCGTGGGAGGCCGCGATGCAAAGGACGATGCCGGCCGTGCTCGTCTCACCCAAGTTCCTGTTTCGATTGGAGCTTGACGATCGACCCGACAGCCCCGAACCGCGCGCACTCGACGAATACCAACTCGCGTCGCGGCTGTCGTACTTCCTGTGGAGCACGATGCCGGACGAGGAACTCTTCACACTGGCTGGCAAGGGTGAGTTGACGAAGAACCTTGATGCACAGGTCCGCCGAATGCTGGCCGATCCCAAATCGAAATCGCTCGTCGATAACTTCGCCATGCAGTGGTTGCAGCTTCAACGGTTGAAGACGGTCGTTCCCGATCCCAAGCTCTTCCCGCAGTTCAACGACCGGTTGCGAGCGGCCATGCTCAAGGAGACCGAACTCTTCTTCGAGGCGATCATCCGCGAAGACCGCAGCATCCTCGATCTGATCGACGCCGACTTCACGTTCGTGAACCGAACGCTCGCCCAGCACTACGGCCTCGAAGCGGCGATGAGCAAGCCCGCCGAAGGCGATCCGCGCCGCAGACGCCCCGGTCAGAACCGCGACATCGAGCGCGACTTCGAGCGAATCACGCTGCCCGACAAGCTGCGCGGCGGACTGCTCACGCAGGCGAGCATCCTCACCGTGACGAGCAATCCCACGCGCACGTCGCCCGTCAAACGAGGCCGCTGGATTCTCGAACAGATCCTCGGCGCACCGCCCCCGCCTCCGCCTCCGAACGTCCCCGAGTTGCCTGAAGGCGACAAAGCCCAACTGACCGGGTCGCTGCGCCAACGGATGGAGCAGCACCGCGCGAACCCGGCGTGTGCCAACTGTCACGCCAAGATGGACCCGCTCGGCTTTGCCTTCGAGAACTTCAACGCCATCGGCGGCTATCGTCAAAAGGACGGAGATTTTCCAATTGAAGCGGGCGGAGTTCTGCCCGGCGGCAAGACCTTTCAAGGCCCGGTCGAGCTGAAGTCGATCCTGCTGGAACAGCGAGCGAAAGTCGGACGCAACCTGACCGAGAAGCTGCTGACCTACGGATTGGGTCGCGGCTTGGAGCATTACGACCGCCGCCCGGTCATGAAAATTCAGGCCGCTCTGGAAAAGAACGGCTACAAATTCTCGACGCTCGCGATAGAAATAGTGAAAAGCGACCCGTTCCGAATGCGGCGCGGAAGTGAGTGAAGAACAGAAAGTTTGAGGTGACGATGACACTGGAAACTTTGTACGCCGAGTCGATCAGACCGCTCCCAGCCTCGGATCGGCTTCGCTTGGCGACGTTGATTCTTGGAGACATCCCGCCGCAATCGCTCATTGATTACAGCGCGGAATGGACCGACGAAGATTTGGCCGACTTCACCAAGCAGGGCAGGGCCAATCTCGAAGAGCAGGAGAGACTTGATGGCGTTGCAGCCGGGTGACATTGTGATCGTCGATTTCGTCGGGGCCACGGGTGTGAAGCGGCGTCCGGCGGTTGTCGTGTCGAGTGATGAATACCACCGGACACACTTGGATGTCATTTTGGGAGTGCTAACGACCAGCCTTCGATTGGCGACGACGAGTGCCGATCACGTGCTAATCGATTGGAACGTGGCGGGCCTGCGCCAGCCATCGGCGTTTCGAGCTTACTTCTCGATGGCGATGTCGGCTGCCGTGGTTGTTGTTGGTCGATTGTCCGCAATTGATTGGTCGATGATTCAAGACTGTGTGAAGCGATCAATCGCCATCAAATAGAATTTCGACGAATCACTTTTGAACATTGGGAACCATCATGTCTCGACACAATCACATCTCACGACGCACCGTGTTGAAGGGCCTGAGTACCGCAATCGCCTTGCCGTGGCTGGAGGCGATGGGGCCGCTGGCTGCGTGGGCGGCGGATGCTTCGCCGACGAAGACGGCTCCCAATCGAATGGCCTTTCTGTACGTACCCAACGGCATCAACATGGCCGACTGGACTCCGAAGACGGAGGGAACCGGTTTTGAATTGATGCCGATCATGGAACCGTTGGCTCCCGTGAAGGATGACATTCTCGTGCTGACCGGCCTCACGGCGGATGGTGCCCGGCCGCATGGCGACGGCGGGGGCGATCACGCCCGCGCGTTGGCCTCGTTCCTGACCGGTGCTCATCCGGTGAAGACGGATGGAACCGACATTCGCAATGGAATCTCGGTCGATCAGGTCGCCGCGTCGCGCATCGGCGATCAGACGCGACTCGCGTCGCTTGAGATCGGCTGTGAATCAGGGGCAATGGCGGGCAACTGCGACTCGGGCTACTCGTGTGTCTACTCCTCGACGATGGCGTGGCGATCCGCGACGCAGCCTCTTCCCAAAGAGGTGAACCCGAAGCTGGTCTTCGAGCGACTGTTCGGAGTCGGTGCCGGCGCGGATCGGGCCAAGCGTGACAAGCTCCGTCAAAGCGTGCTCGACTTCGTGCGCGAGGACACGCGCGACCTGACCGGCAAGCTTGGGAAGAACGATCAGCGGAAGCTCGACGAGTACTTCAGTTCGATTCGCGACATCGAGCAGCGGATCGCGCGAGCCGCCTCGCTCCCCGAAGTGAAGACGCCCGACTTCGCGGTCCCGGCCGGAATCCCCAAAGATTTTCAGGAGCATGTCCGCCTGATGTGCGACCTGATGGTCCTCGCCTTCCAGACGGACATGACCCGCGTTTGCTCATTCGTCCTGACGAACGAAGGGAGCAACAAGGCGTACCCGTCCATCGGCGTCCCCGAGGGCCATCACGAACTCTCGCACCACGGCAACGACGCGAAGAAGAAGGAAAAGATTCGCGACATCAACAAATTCCATGTCACTCAACTGGCCTACCTGCTCCAAAAACTGAAGGCCATCCCCGAGGGAGACGGCACGCTGCTCGACAACTGCCTGATCGCCTACGGCAGCGCGAACTCGGACGGCAACGCCCACAACCACGATGACCTGCCGGTACTGCTCGCGGGCAAGGGAGGCGGCACGATTCAATCCGGCCGCCACCTCCGCTTCGCCAAGGAAACGCCGATCAGCAACCTGTGGCTGTCGATGCTGGAACGCATGAACGTGAAGGTGCCGTTCCTCGGCGACAGCACCGGCGCACTGAGCGGCCTGATGGGTTGAACGCCCGACCCCAAGTTTTGTGCCAAGTTTTGTGAGCGAGGGCGCGTTCACTCAAACTTCGGCGCGGGCGGGATCGACTTGCCGTGGGGATCGACCGACGGCTGATCGAGTTCCGCCGCGAGTTCGGCTTGCAGGTTGGGGTCGAGGTAATGTTCGACTCGTTCGGCCGTGGCGTGCAGTTGCGGATCGGGAAGATCGAAGTGGCGAGCCATGTACGATTCCCACAGCCGGTGCGAACGAACGACATCCTGCGCGAGTCGGCGTCCCGCATCGGTCAACTCGTCGAG
>JAYUFF010000614.1:0-1785 GCA_043738825.1 Schlesneria sp. | reverse complement strand
CGGGCACTCGCGAAACTCGCCGCGAAGAACAAGCGAGCCACTCAAATGGGGACGCAGATTCACGCGACCGACAACTACCGCCGCGTGGTCGAACTCATCCAGGGCGGAGCGATCGGCAAGGTCACGGCCGTGTACAACTGGTGCAACAAGGGCTGGTCGGACGGGCGGTTCGGGGCCGAGAAGCCGGTTCCAGCGAACCTCGACTGGGACTTGTGGCTTGGTCCGGCGAAGCAGCGTCCGTATTGCGACGGTATTCATCCGGGCAACTGGCGTCGGTTTTGGGAGTTTGGTTCGGGAACGTTCGGCGACATGGCGTGCCATGTGATGGACCTGCCGTTCTGGGCGCTGAACCTGCGTCATCCGCTAACGGTCGCGTGCGAAGGCCCCGAGGTTCATCCGGACGGTGCGCCCGCGTGGGCCAAGGCGACGTATGAGTTCCCCGGACAGGCCGGCTCCAGCACGCCGCTCAAGTTCTACTGGTCTGATGGCAACGCGCACTTCGACCTCGTGAAAGAGACGAAGGATCACGAGGGCCAGCCGCTCAGCGGTTGGGGTCTCGGCATTCTGTTCGTCGGTGAGAAGGGGATGCTGGCCGCCGACTACGGGCGCAGGCAACTTCTGCCTCAAGATGGCTTCAAAGAATTCAAAGCTCCCGAACCGAGCATTCCCGCTTCGATCGGCCACTGGAACGAGTGGGTCAAGGCGTGCCAGACCGGCTCACCGACGACCTGCAACTTTGATTACTCGGGCGCTCTGTCGGAGACCGTGCTGCTCGGCATCGTCGCCTTCCGCGCGGGCGAGAAGCTGATCTGGGACTCCGCGAACCTCAAGGCGACCAACAGCACAAAGGCCGCCGAGTTCGTCACGAAGGAATACCGCAAGGGGTTTGAAGTCGTGGGACTGTGAACGAATCGGCACATGGGGGTTCGTTGCTTGCTCATCGCCTCCAACTGCGGAGCGAGCGGGTCAGAGTTTCGCGCCGACCTGACTGTGGTTGCGAGTCGTCAAAGCCCAGAGGGCGACAGATGGTAGCCCACGGCGCGAGTGGTGCGTGTGACGCAGATAATCCAATTAGCCCGGAGGGCGGCACTTCGAGGTATCCGGGGTTTCCTTCCATGTGTCGCCCTCCGGGCTGATGGAGGAGGCTGATGCCGATTCCCCACGGCTCGCGCCGTGGGCTACCATCTGTCGCCCTTTGGGCTAAAACTCTCGTCGGCTTTCGGCCTCGAAACGACCGCGTTCAATTTGACCGATGAAAAGGCTCACCACCAATGCCCACGCTCCTCGACCGCTTTCTCCGTTACGTGAAGATCGACACTCAGGCCGACGAGACCAGTTCGACCTATCCGAGCACGATGAAGCAACTCACGCTGAGTCGTCTGCTGGCGGACGAGTGCCGCGCGCTCGGCCTCTCCGACGTGACGTGCGATGAGTTTGGGATCGTGATGGCGACGGTTCCGGCCACGGTCACGCAGGCCGTGCCAGTCATTGCCTACGTCGCACACGTGGACACGTCGCCCGAGTATTCCTCGACGAACGTGAACCCGATCATTCACGAGAACTATCAGGGTGGCGACCTCGTCCTGCCGAAGGATGGCAAGGTGTTGAAGGTCTCTGAGAATCCCGACCTGCTCAAGTGCATCGGTCATTCGGTCATCACGACCGACGGTTCGACGTTGCTCGGTGCGGACGACAAGTCGGGCGTGGCGGTCATCATGACGGCGGCGGCCGAACTGCTGCGGCGCGGCAGCGAACTGAAGCACGGTGCCGTGCGGCTCTGCTTCA
>JAYUFF010000613.1:0-12661 GCA_043738825.1 Schlesneria sp. | reverse complement strand
GCATGCGACCGAGGCCTTCGAGTTTCATGCGTTCGAGGATCAGAGAGCGGTTCGGTTCGCCGGGGGCGAGGATGCGCGGGTCGGTGAGTTTGAACGTCCCCTGGCCCGGTCGCGTGTTGACGGCCAGGGTTTGCGTGAGCGGGATCGACGCCTGCAACTCGAACTCGGCGTTGCCGCCGCCCCATTTGCGGTGGCAGTGGGCGCAGTTGGCGTGCAGGTAGGATCGCGCCCGGTGATGCAGGCTCTCCTTTGCGTCGCGGTAATCGGCCAGTCGAGGCAACTCCTCGGGAGGCTTCGGCAACTTGTCCTGGAAGACGCCCAGCTTCTCCAGTACGGACAACTGGTTCGCCACCCTGCCGTCGTAGTTGTGAGCCTTGTTCATTTGCAGAGTCGTCACGCCCAGCACGTACTTCGCCGCCATCGTGTGGCACAGCGTGCATTCGGCTCGGCTTGGGAAGCGCCAGATTTGCTCGCGCTGTCCGCCGGGTGCGGCGGCATCCTTGATGATCAACTTGCGATCGAGTCCCTCCGCCGCGAGCAACTCGGCATCGGTCTGCTCGTCATTCCAGACGTAGGTGTAGCCGTACCAGTACTGCGCGCCGTACTCGTCGTCGTTCCCCGGCATCTTGCGATGTTGCAGGAGGCGGGTTTCCAGCCGCTTGAGACTCGATGTCTTCCCCGCCTCCGTCTCAATTGAAAAAGTCTTCACGAGGACCGTTCCGTCGGGGAAGCGCCAGCCGACATCGGAGTACTCCGGTCCGTGAGGATAGACGACGGCATCGAACTCAATCTTGGTATCGCCCGGCAGCGCGATGAACCGATCCTTCTCGGCTCCATCCGACCAGAGGGGCGCGTTCACCGAGTACGGGATCAGTCCCGCCGCCGGGACGTGGTCCCTGGTCGAGACGAACAGGCCCGTCTCGCTCAACTTGCGCGGGAACGGTTGCGTTGGCTCCTGCGGCGGGGCCTTCACGATGCGATGCAGCCCACCCCCCACGAAGTCAACGAGGTAGACCTCACCCGCCCCGTCTTGGGCGAACTCGACGATACGGATCTGCGTGTCGGTCAGTTGACGATGCTCGGTCACTTTGCCGTCTATGTACTTGAGCGACCAGAGCTTGCCCGTGTCGTAGTCGCCGTAAATGTAGGCCCCCTTCAATTCGGGGAGCCGATCCGACTGACTGACGTATCCGCCGGTGATCGACCGGAAGTCGCTGTGCGAATGTTCGACGATCGCCGGCACGAACTCACCCGGCCCCTTCGGGCGTTCGGGCCGGAACGGATGCTTCCCTTCATTGATGCTCCAGCCGTAGTTGCCCCCCTTCTGGATGAGATAGATCATCTCCCACAGGTCTTGTCCGACCTCACCCGCCCACAACCGCTGCTGATTGTCGAAGCTGAACTTCCAAACCTGACGATGCCCGAACGACCAAATCTCTCCGCGCGCATCGGCCCGCCCCACGAACGGGTTGTCCTTCGGAATCGAATACGGGCGCGAGCCATCGGGATGATCGACATCGATGCGCAGGATCGAGCCGAGCAGATCGGTGATGTCTTGTCCCGTCTGCAATCCATCCGCGATGCCGCTGCCATCGCCGGTCGCCAGATAGAGGAAGCCGTCCGCACCGAAGCGAATGCAGCAGCCATTGTGTCCGCCGGAAGGCCATTCGAGGATGATCTGCTCGCTGGCCAGATCAGCCACCGGCGGCTGACTCGGTTTCACTTGGAAGCGAGACAACCGGCTCCCTTGTGGCTTGTCCGGTTCGACAACGTAGGTGACGTAGAGGAATCCGTTCTTCTCAAACTGTGGATGGAACGCCATGCCATACGTCGTCTGCTTGATGTCGAGCAGCAGGTCGGCCTGATCGACATCCGGCTTGATCTCAAACGTGAAGAGCTTGCCGGGCCGCGTCGCCACACCGAAGCGTTGACCGCCGGGCATCAGTCCCACGGAGAGCGGCTCAAACAACTTCAATTTGGGGAAGGCGTTCTGAGTCGTGTACGGATCGGGAGGCTCGGGCGTTCCGTGAATGTTGCCCGTCATCCACAGCTCGCGCTGCTCCAGGCTGAACGGTTTGTGATTCGCGGCCTGCTGTTTGGCAGCCGGCTCCGCACCGAAGCCGTTGATCGAACAGAGCAAAACCGGAACGACAACAGCCAAGACTCGACGCAGTCCAAACATGCTGCACCTCAATGAAACCAGAGAAGGGGATCGTGAAGAGGCGGCATTCTAGTCGCGGCTTGTCAGGCGAGCCAAACGAGTGCCGGACATTCCTGAGTCGCAAAGCGACGGAAGGAAATAGCCGTGGGCGTCAGCCCACGGAACACGATCAGAATTGACCGATCGAGCCGCGAAGCGGCGGCAGGCAGCAATGGTCGTGGTCAGTAGACGCGTGTTGCTGTCGCCGCTTCGCGGCTCAATTACAGATGTGCCTGCTTCTGCGGGCTCACGCCCGCAGCTAATTGCTGCCATCGCTTCGCGATTGGAAGACACCCTGTTGCGGGTGACTGCTTCTGAGGAGGTCGGTTCTCTGAGTCGTCTCCGTTCAGTATCGTGGGTGTCCGTCCGAGTCCTTCCGTTCACGCCCTCCACATTTGCCCGCCTCCGAATATGCCCGCCATCACCAACATTGCCGCCTACAAGTTTGCTGCTCTGACCGATCTCAAGCCGCTGCGCGAGCGGTTGATCGCGCTGTGCAAAGCGTGGTCGCTCAAGGGGACGATTCTGCTCAGCACGGAGGGGATCAATTTGTTCGTTGCGGGAGGGCGGGCGGAGATTGATCTGCTGTTGGCCGAGCTGCGCAGCATTCCGGGACTCGAAGGCTTGGAGCCGAAGATCAGCGAGAGCGACCATCAGCCGTTCAGCCGGATGCTGGTCAAGATCAAGCAGGAAATCATCGCGTTCGGTGTCGAAGGGATCGATCCGGCGCGATGCCCTTCGCCGAAGCTGGCCGCTCGCGAATTGAAGCGGTGGCTGGACGAAGGGCGTCCCGTCACGCTGCTCGACACGCGGAACGACTACGAAGTGAAGTTGGGGACGTTCAAGAACGCGCTGACGGTTGGCATCGACCACTTTCGCGAGTTCCCCGACGCCGTGCGGCAACTTCCCGATGAGATGAAACGGCAGCCGATCGTGATGTTCTGCACGGGCGGCATCCGCTGCGAGAAGGCCGGACCGTTCATGGAGCGCGAGGGGTTCGAGCAGATCTTCCAGCTCGACGGCGGCATCCTGAAGTACTTCGAGGACTGCGGCGACGCGCACTACGACGGTGAGTGCTTCGTGTTCGATCAGCGCGTCGGTGTCGATCCGAGTTTGCAGGAGACGGCTAGCAACCAATGCTTCTCGTGCCTGACGCCACTGCGGCCGGATGAACTGAAAGATGAGAGATACATCCCCGGCCGGTCGTGTCCGCACTGCTTCATGACGACCGAGGAACAGATGGCGCGCACGATCGCCTCGCGCCACGAGGCCATTCGCCGCGTGACGACGCCCCTGCCCGGCAGCGTCGCCTACGAGAACTTTCGTCCGCTGACGGTGCCGACGAAATTCGATGGCCACACGCTGCTTGATTGCGTGGCGGGGATCTTCGATCACATCCCGCGCGACGACTGGCGAGCGAAGTTCAAGCAGGATCGCTTGTTGAACTCGGACCATCAGCCCGTCGGGCCGGAGCATCGAGTGCGAACGGGCGAGCGTTACCTGCAACGGCAACCGGGGACCATCGAACCCGATGTCAACGCCAACATTCGCATCCTCTACGAAGACCAGTCAATCATCGTCCTGCACAAACCGGCTCCGCTGCCGATGCACCCGTGCGGCCGGTTCAATCGCAACACGCTGCAACACATTCTGGGTGAGGTCTATCGCCCGTACAACCCGCGCGCGGCCCACCGACTCGATGCGAACACCAGCGGTCTCGTCGTCTTCTCGCGGACCAAGCACATTGCCGGGTTGTTGCAGCCGCAGTTCCAACGCGGTGAGATCGAGAAGACCTACCTGGCCCGCGTGCAGGGACATCCGCCGGAAGATTGCTTCACGTGTGAGGCGGCGATCAGCGCGGTCTCGGGCGATCTCGGTTCGCGCGCGATTGATGAGGCGGACGGGCTGCCCTCACGCACGGACTTTCGAGTGTTGGAACGATTTGCCGACGGCACTTCACTCTTGGAAGTCGTGCCGCTGACAGGCCGCACCAACCAGATTCGAGTCCACCTGTGGCATCTCGGCTGGCCCATCGTCGGCGACCCGACGTATCTCTCGGACAAGCGACTTGGTGACACGCAGACGCACGCGCTCGATGCCTCGCCGCTCTGCCTGCTCGCGCGACGCCTTACGTTTTCGCACCCGCTCACGCGCGAGCGGTTGACATTCGAGGCCGAGCTTCCCGAATGGACTCGGTGAACCAGCCTCTTGGTCCTTGAAAAGTAGGTGGGCAGCCGGTCTTCGCGGAGTCTGCCTTCGGTCTGCCCGTGCCTGCTCGCCGCCGTTCGGCTGTCGGAGAATGACGGGCAAGCCAGAGGCATACCCTGCGGAACGGCAACAATCAGCGCGGACCCATTCCGGCGAGAAGCCTCACGAACTGACCGACATCGAGCGTGTTGAGCACTCCGTTGCCATCAATGTCGGCTGCAACCTGTCCGTCGATGTATGCGCTCAGAAACGCCGTCAAATCGGGGAGCGTGACGATGCCGTTGCCGTCGATGTCGGCTCGCGAGATCGGACGCAGGTAATGTCGGACCACATATTTTCCCAAGTCGGTCCCGGCGCGGTTGCCGCCCGTCGCATCGAATCGGTAGTGGACGCCGAGATAAAGCCGACTGATGGCATTCTCCCAGGCAGCGTCCGAGAACTTATTGAACGTGCGCGCGGGGTGAGACGGCAGGCCGGCATAGAACGGGTCGTCGGTCGTGATGGTGAACGTCACCCTGTCCGTACCGAAGTAGCCCGCCATCACGGCGGCGTGTGCCGCACTGAACGTCGCGTGCCCCGAAATGTAAGCCGGGAAGGGCGGTGAGAAAGGATTGAGCGGCTCCCAGTTCGGATCGGCCGTCGTGCGCGAATTGCCATCGGTATCGGCCAGGCGAATCGCCGAGATTGGTCGCCACAGATCGATGTTCGTGTCGTACTTCGCATCCCACGCCACGACGGCCGCATCGCCCATTGCCAGGTTGGTGAGCGCGAACAGCCGCGCGTTCTCGATCATCGACAGGCGGCGGTCGCGCGAGACCACCTGAGTAATCGCATTCAGATGTCCCGGCGGCTTGTAGGTTCCGTTGACATCGTTCGCCCAGAAGAAGGCGATCCGCGTCTGCTCGGCCGTGCGCGCCGTGCTGTTCAATGAGCCGAAAGCCTTCACTTCGTTGACCTGATCCGCATACCCGCGACTGCTCAGCAAGCTGCTCATTGCGCGAAAGCCGAGTGGTCCTGCCGGGCGGAACTGATCGCCTTCAAACATGGTCCAGGGAAGCGATTTTCCCCAGCCGGGACTGAAGGGCGGACTTTTGAAATCGGGAAACGTCGGACGCCAGTCACCGGGGTTGGTTCCGATGACGTAGGTCGGATCGGTCTGCGTGCCGTCATCGGCCCGCTCGCTCAACAAGGCATCGGCCGCCGCTCGACCCAGCGTCACACCGGCCGTCTCATTCGCACCGTCCGGCACGGTCGCCAGTGACGCGATCAGTGCCGCGTCATAGATGGCGGTTCTCGCGGGGAACAACGTCGTCAGCACGCGATGAGCGGCTGCCGCAGCGGCCGCGTCGGCCGATGCGCCCACGGGCGCGGCGACGAAGTCCAGATAAGGTTCATGTCGGCGATCAATCGAGTTCACCGCGTCATAGATCGCGGAATGCACGAGGGCCTGCGTGCGAGAGATCGGACAGGGCGGACCTCCCGTGGCGCGAATCGTGTCCAGCAACACGTTGTTCCAAACGACCACCACATCCGCCGCCGTGAGTCGGGTCGCCCCCAGCAGGAGCGCACAGACACAGACCACCCAACGTTTCAAAGACAACATGGCAATCCTCTCATCAAGTGAGCGAGACTTGTGGCAGACCTGCACCGTGACCGTCGGCTCCAACCACGGACGCGCTGCGACGCACGGGCGTTCAGCGAGCGAATGCGACTCGCGTCCGGGTCGTTTCAGCGAACTCGACCGCCTCAACATGAAACGAGAAACCACCCCGAGTTTCAATTGGAAAAACGGCATTTCCGGCAGAATGGCGAAACCCCCGGTTGCCGATGACGAGACGAGTTGAAACGGCAACGGAATCGTTTCCATTTCTCAACACACTTCCTCACGTGCAGATCGTCGCGGGGTCGAATCGGCGAGAGCGGCCGTCGTCGGAACCGAACCGAGTCACGCTCGATGCGACATCGACTACGAGTTGAACAGGAAGTGGCAGATGTCCCCGTCCTGCATGACGTAGGCTTTGCCTTCGACGCGCAGCTTGCCCGCCTGCCGGATGTCCTTCTCGCTCTTGTACGTTTCGAGGTCATCCAGCGTGTAGATTTCGGCGCGGATGAAACCTTTCTCGAAGTCGGTGTGAATCACACCGGCTGCCTGCGGCGCGGTCGCTCCGATCGGGATGGTCCAGGCGCGGACTTCCATCTCACCCGCCGTGAAGTAGCTGTGCAGGCCCAGCACGCGGTAGGCCGCTCGCGCCAGCACACCCAGTGACGGTTCGGCCAGTCCCGCACCGGCGAGCATCTCGGCGCGATCGGCTTCGTCCAGTTCGGCGATCTCCGCTTCGAGCTTCGCGCAGACCGGCACGACCGACGCGCCAATCTTCGCCGCGAACTCGCGCACCTGCTGCACGAGCGGTCCTTTTCCTTCGAGATCGCTCTCATCGACATTGGCCACGTACAGAATCGGCTTGGCCGTCATCAGACCGAAGCTCGACACGGTCTTCGCTTCATTCTCGTCGAGTTCCAGTTTGCGAAGCGGTTCGTCGGTGGCGAGATGAGTCAGACACTTGCGGATCACTTCGACACGCAGCTTGGCCTCCTTGTCGCCGCTCTTCGCAGTCCGTTCCGCTTTCGAGAGGGAGTTCTCCAGCGTCTGGATGTCGGCCAGCATCAGTTCGATTTCGATGGTCTCGATGTCCGAGACCGGGTTCACTTTTCCGGTGACATGAATGACATCGGGGTCTTCAAAACACCGCACGACCTGCAGGATCGCATCGACCTCGCGGATGTGAGTCAGGAATTTGTTGCCCAAGCCCTGACCTTCGCTCGCCCCCTTCACGATGCCGGCGATATCGACCAGCTTCAGCGCGGCCGGCACGATCTTTTTCGGGACGATGTACTTCGTGATCCGTTGCAGCCGGCCATCGGGCACGCTGACGACCCCCTCGTTCGGCTCAATTGTGCAGAACGGATAGTTCGCACTCTGAGCCGCCTTCGACATCGTGAGGGCGTTGAACAGAGTGCTCTTGCCAACGTTGGGCAAACCGACGATGCCAGCTTCCATTGTGCCGCGACTACCTAACTGAGTGACTTGGAGGGAAGAGAAACCGTCGCAGCCAACCGGACCGCATCACGAATTTCTTCGCGGCGTTAGATAGCAGACCGCACCCTCAAAGTCACGCCGGGCCGGTCATCGAGCAGGGCCATCGTCTTGTTGAAACTGGGGGATTGGGTGCCACGGTCACGGAGCTTTGACGTGGCCGTGAGATTGAAAATCAAGCCTTCACTTCCTCACACAGCCACGTCGAAGCTCCGTGACCGTGGCCCCCAAATTGAAAAAGACGATGGCCCTGGTCATCGAGCAGTGTCGATGCCTGTCGTGTCCCCTCGCCCCCGTCTTCGGGGGAGAGGGTGAGGGTGAGGGGGGCGTTTCTGCTCACGCGATGATTTCCTGTACCACGTTGCCGTGGACATCGGTCAATCGAAAGTCACGGCCGGCGTAGCGATAGGTCAGGCGTTCGTGGTCGAAGCCGAGCAGATGCAGGATCGTGGCGTGCAGGTCATGCACGTGGACGCGGTTCTCGACCGCGTTCCACCCGAGTTCGTCGGTCGCTCCGTGAACATGGCCACCCTTCACGCCACCGCCCGCCAGCCACATCGAGAACCCGTAGTGATTGTGATCTCGCCCCTGACCGACCGACGAGACACCGGGCGTCGGAATCTCGACCGTCGGTGTGCGGCCGAACTCACCGCCCCAGATGACGAGCGTGTCATCGAGCATCCCGCGCGCCTTGAGATCGCTGAGCAAGGCCCCGATCGGCTGATCGCACTCGCTCGCCAAGTCACGATGATTTTTTTCGAGGTTGTCGTGCGCATCCCACGGCTGGCCCGGCCGCTGCCAAATCTGAACGAACCTCACGCCACGTTCCAACAATCGCCGACCGATCAAAAGTTGACGGCCATACGTCGTGTCGCCGTACATCGCGCGAATGGACGGCGGTTCGAGATTCACGTCAAACGCCTCGGTCGCCTCGCTCTGCATCCGGTACGCCAGCTCGAATGATTGGATGCGAGCCTCCAACTGAGCGTCCTCACCCCGCGCGGCCAGATGGCGCTGGTTGAGCTGCTGGAGCAGATCGAGCTGCGCCCGCTGTCGGCCCGGCCTGACGAAGTCGTTGCGGATATGTTCGACCAGCTTCTGAGGTTCGCGATGCTGCGAGTCGATGTACGTCCCCTGATAGGCTCCCGGCAGAAAGGCCGACCGCCAGTTGTTGCCCGCCGTCGCCGGAACACCGCCGGGACACATCACGATGAAGCCGGGCAGGTTTTGATTGTCAGTCCCCAGTCCATACGTGACCCATGCGCCCATGCTCGGCCGCGACTGCCGACCGTCACCGCAGTTCATCAGCAAGTACGAAGGCTCGTGGTTCGGGACATCGGCGTACATCGAGCGGATCACACACAGATCATCGGCCGATCGCGCGACGTGCGGGAACAGTTCGCTGATCTCGATGCCGCTCTGGCCGTGCTTCGCGAACTTGAAGGGCGAGCCGAACGCCGCTCCGGTCTTGCGCTCGGTACGCTGCGAAGTCGGCAACGACCGGCCGTGGTATTCGTTGAGGATCGGCTTCGGATCGAACGTGTCGAGGTGCGACGGACCGCCGTTCATGAACAGATGGATCACCCGCTTCGCCTTCGCCGCAAAGTGTGAACTCTTCGGCGCAAGCGGTTGAGTTTCCGAACCCGGTTCCGCCGCCACCTCGCGCGCCAGCAAGTCCGCCAACCCGAGTCCACCCAGCCCCAAGCCCGTGCGTGTCAGCAATGCGCGTCGTGAAAACATGCGGTGATTCTTTCGCTCAACGGGAGGTGGTTCTTGTCTTCCGGCCCGAAGGGCCATCCGTTCACCCAGCCAGGGCCATCGGCCCTGGGGCCTGACTGCTAATCCACGAACACAAACTCATTCGAGAGCAACAGCGCCTGCAAGTACTCCTCCCACGGCGACAAGGATGGCGGTGGTCCTTCCGGCACAGGCTCAGCCGTCGCCGTTGTGGCTGACGACAGGTACTTCTCTCCCAGCGCGATCTCTTCCTCCGTTGCGGGCCGACCGAACAGCAGGCGATGTGCGGCGCTGATCCTCACTGCGGTCGAAGCCGGTCGAGTGACATCCGGCCTCGCGCCCAGATGCTGCACGGTTTGACGGAGGAACGGGCTGTTCATCAGAAACAGCGCCTGCTGCGGGACCGTGGTCTGATGTCGTTGCGGGCTGGAGGCATCGGGCGGCGCGAAGTCGAACGTGCGGAGTTCGCTCGGCAAACTCTGACGGTCGATGAACCCATAGACCGAGCGGCGCGGAACGAATGGCGGCGCGAACAAGTCCACCGCAGGCCCGCCCATTTTCGGATCGAGTTGTTCGGAGACCGCCAGCAGCGCATCGCGCAGCGATTCCCAGTCGAGTCGTCGCCGGTGCATGCTCCAGAGCAAATAATTCTCGGGATCCGCCTGGCGTGCGGCGGCGAGAGCCTGCCGATCAACTGCCAGGTTCGCACTCTGCTGCCGGTACGTCGAGGACCGCATGATCTGACGATGCAGTTGCTTGAGCGACCAGCCATTCGCGAGGAACTGGCTCGCCAGATGATCGAGCAGCTCCGGGTGACTCGGTCGTTCGCCGCGCAGTCCGAAATCGCCGGGCGTTCGGACCAGCCCGGCCCCGAAGTGATGGAGCCAGACGCGATTGACGAGGACTCGCGCGGTGAGCGGGTTGTCCGCGCTGGCAATGGCCCGCGCGAGTTCCAGCCGTCCGCTGCCATGTTGAAACGGCTGCCGTTCGCCGCGAGTCAGCGCGGCGAGGAACTGCCTCGGTGCGACTTCACCGGGGTTGCTCGCGTTGCCTCGAATGAAGACGCGCGAGTCGGTCGGTTGCTTCGCGTCCTCCAAGGCCATCGCGTGCGGAGCCGCCTCGGGTGAACCGATCCAATCGGTGACGAGCCGCTGCTGCGCATGAAGCTGCTGCTGCGTCGTGGCATCGACGAACAGAAACTCCTCGACATCCTCGACCGCAAACGTCAGCGGCGAGTCTGCTCCGATGAGCAACTGCCGCAACTCCTCCCACTCGGGATCGTCGAGCTTCGCGGCTGCGGGCGATTCATGGAGCTTCGTCTGCCAGCGTAGATCGGCGTCGCCCAGCAACCGCCCATAAATTTGCGCGGCCTCGGCCAGACTCTGCGGCGGCGATTTCGACAGCGCCTCGACCACGAGTTGATTGATGCGCAGATCACCACTAGTGCGGGATCGCCAGTGCGCGACGCGATCGCTTGAAGCCTGACGCGCGAGCGAAGGATCTGCGCCTCCTCTCGTCGTGCCATCCTGCTTCGCTTGCGCTTCAGGCTTCCATCTCGCTGCCAATTCGTGCCACGGCGCGAGCACCGGATCGTGACGCTTGCGCGATTGTTCGAGGTGCCTGGCCCAGCGCTGAGTCATCACCGGGTTCAAGTCCTTGCTCGCGTCGATCAGGAACATCACGGCGAGGAAGTTGGCCTGCACCGGATCGTGCTGACCGGCCAGCAGGTAGTCGGCCACTCGCCCGCGCATCGCCTTCGTCAGCGCGGTGTGTTGAGCGAGCAGGTACTCGTCGAGCCGCTTCGATCGCGACTGGAGTTCCTTCAAGTACGGCTCGAACTGCGCGTGTTGCGAGGCGGGCACGATGAGCGGCGGCACGCGCGGTTCGATCGAGTTGGCGAAGACGCCGTACAGACCGTAATAGTCGCGCGTCGGCACCGGATCGAACTTGTGATCGTGACAGCGCGCACAACTGACCGTCAGCCCGAGCAGCCCGCGCGTCACGACATCGATCCGGTCGTCGATGATGTCGGGCGGACTGTTAAGAAACCGCTGGCCGAGTGTGAGAAAGCCGAGTGCGGCGAGATTCGATTGTGGTGCGACAGCCGTAGGGTGGGACAAGCTCGCTTCGAGCGCCGGCCCACCAGAATGTTGTTTCGGCTCCACTTGGTGGGCCGGCGCGGCGAAACGCCGCTGGCCCCACACTGCTTTCACGTCAGCATTCCCCACCAAATCCGCAGCCAGTTGTTCGACGACAAACTTGTCAAACGGCAGGTCGTCGTTGAACGAGCGGACCACGTAGTCGCGGTATGTCCACGAGCACGGATAACGCGGGTTCTCGTTCAGCCGCACATAGCCCTTCGTGTCCGAGTACCTCGCGACATCGAGCCAGTGACGTCCCCAACGCTCACCGTAGCGGGGCGAACCGAGCAGCCGTTCGACGACGCTCTGGAAGGCGTCCGGCGACGCATCGTTCTCGAACGCGGCGACCTCTTCCGGAGTCGGCGGCAACCCGTGCAGATCAAACGTCGCACGGCGAATCAGCGTGCGGCGAGCGGCCTCTGGACTGAGCGTCAATCCCGCCGTTTCCAGTCGCGCCAGGATGAACGAGTCGATGGAAGTCGCCACGCGGCCTGGAGCTTTCACGGTCGGAATCGCGGGCGACCTGATCGGCTGGAAGGCCCAATGGTTTTTCGCGGCCTCAACCGACACCCCACCGCGCGTCTGCGCGGGAGCAGAGCCCTCCTTCGGCCAGACGGCTCCCAACTTGACCCACTTCTCCAGCGAGGCGATGGCCTTCTCGGGCAGCTTCCCTTTGGGAGGCATCTTCGTCTCACCGCCGAAGCGCACGGCTGCGATCAGCAGGCTGTTCTCGGGATCGCCCGCCACGACGACCGGCCCGCTGTCGCTCCCTTTCAAGAACCCTTCCGCCGAGTCGAGCCGCAGGCTCAGCTCCTGCTTCTTCACGCCGTGGCAGGACTGGCAGTGTTCGACGAAAATCGGACGGACCTCCCGCTCGAAGAACTCTTCCGCCTGCTTGTCGATGGTGGAACGCTCTGTCGTCACGGGAGCCTGTCCCCACGCGAGGCCACCGCCAAACCAACCGCTCGCGGCGAGTGCCAGCATTCCCGTGATGATGAGCCTGCAATTCATAGTCCACTCGCGAGGTTGTGATTGCTCACATTGTCCGAGCCGTCCACACACGACGGGATGCTAACGTGAGCAGCGAGAAAAAACGTACTTGACGGGGTCAGGAGTGAAATTGACACAGTCGCGAATCGGTGGTCGCCGTCTCTGGTCCCCTCTCCCGCCCGTCTTCGGGGAGAGAGGGGACCGGAAGACATCCACCCGTTGACGACGGCACCCCTACGGCTCCGTCCAGTTTGAAGTTGCACAAAATGTAGGGTGGGACCAGCGGCGCTT
>JAYUFF010000612.1:0-4778 GCA_043738825.1 Schlesneria sp. | reverse complement strand
CCCTCCCCGGCCCTCCCCGCCGAGGGGAGGGAGGAAGAGAAGGCTCGCTGGCGGTGATGGAAGAGTCACCACCGTTCGGCCCCCTCACCCTAGCCCTCTCCCCCGAAGACGGGGGCGAGGGGACAGGAACAGCCTTTGACTGTTTTGCATCTGACTCCTGTCTCCTGTCTCCTGACTCCTTCGCCCTCGGCACGAACACCACGCCATTCACGCTTCGCGTCCACGGATGAGGAATCTGTATGGCGGGCGGATCGGCAGGTGCATCCGGCTCCGGCTCGTGACGACTCGGCACGCCGTAGCGGTGTCCGGGTTGGATGTAGTTCAACTCGTTGAACGTGTTCTGTACTCCCTGTTGATCGGTGACGAAGAGACGGTCTTGGTCGTCGATGGCGAGGCCCGTCGGGTAGCGCAGGCCACACGCGATGGACTCGATCTCTCCCTTGCGGTTGACCCGCAGAATGTCGCCCCGCCAGCGAGACTTCTCCTTGGGCCGATTCTTGAACGTGTAGTCGCTGGCGAGGCCGATCAGAAGATTTCCCTGCGAGTCTTGCGCGATGCCGCAGGTCCAGTCGTGGTAGTCGTCGGTGATACCCCAGCCGGTCGCCAGAACACTCCGTTCTGTGACCATGCCCAAGGGCTTCAGATAGGGTGCCAACAATTCAGCCTTGTGCGGATAGAGAATACTATGCAAGAGGATGTCCCGTTGCGCAGCCGTTTGCGGGGGCGTTAGATACAGCGTCAACAATTCAGGCTTGTGCGCGACGATAAGGCTCTGTTCCCCCTTGTGAGGACCGGATTCCTCCGTCCCCTTCCACAGCACTCCGAACGGCGCAGCCAGTCCTTCCGTCAGAGTGGTCAGTTTGACTGATGGGTCATGTGACTTTGGCTTTGTCCCTTCGTATCCGTCACTCTTCGGTGAGCCGGGCGGCGTAAGCCCCCGGTCCGCCGTGTTTCGCGGACGAGTCCGGGGGCTCACGCCACCCGGCTCACTGGATTCATTCTTCGACAACGGTTCAGCCTCATCCGAATCAACCCGATAAACGTGCCCCTTGAGCGACGTGAAGATCAGCCGAGACCGGTCATCAAACGTCATCGCGGTCGGCATGATCGATCTCGGCAGTGGAAGCCGCTTACCGCGAAATCCGGGGACCGACGTGATGCGATCCGCCTCACTGACAAGAGGCGGTGTGGGCGGATTCGGGCTGGCCGCCTCGACGCGCTGCAATGAACTCTTGTAGTGGATCGTCAGCGCGAACCGTTTGTAGATCGGGTGATTGCCGCTCTTGTCTTGTACGGAAAACGGATGGGCATTCGCAGGGAGTGAGTCGGGGCGGACCTTCGGAATGACTGACCATGTGATGCGGCAGGTCTCGTGCAACATCTCGGGATTCGTACCGCGGTTCCACGGAACGAGCGTACTCTCCTTGGGGACAAATACGGTCACATGACGATCCCAACCAGAGAACTCCTTATTGGTCAGGAAACCCTCCGAAACTTTGGCATCGTGCTTCACTTCGCCTTTGGATAGCTTCAATTGATAGTGCAGCCTGTTATCGTTGTGCGAAAGCAATTCCAGTTCGTACTGCCAGCCAGTCTCAGGTGACACGACCTCGCCGGTCTTCGAGTCCAGGAACAGAATGTCGGGCCGTTTGTCGAAGCGCGAACCAAGCACCATTCCCGCCAAGTCCCAGTACCAGCGTTTGCCCTCGCACCGTTGGCGCGCGAAGTCGCCAAGCGTCCACGCACGGACGCTGCCCGTGTCGAGGTCGAGCAACACGCTGTGACCGTTGTCGAGTCCGATGGCGAACGCGCGGGCGACCGTGTCATCGACCGTCCCCGCGACGGTGAAGACATCCCTTACGATGCGCGGCCGTTCCCCTTTGTTGACCGTCAGTAATTGTTCGACCACTGCCGGATTGGTCGGTGATGTCAGATTCGGATCGTTGAGTGCCTCCCAGATCGCGGTCAGTTGCTGATCGAGTTGGCCCGGCAGGATGAACTCGTGCGGACGCTGGTAGTTGGGCATCTCGACCCCCGGCATGATGCGCAGCGGGGCGCGGGTCCAGCGGAAGTAGTAGTCCGTTCGCATCCGCTGGCCGAGCAGATGCAGGTTCGACCCGCGAGTGCCGAGCGCCGTCACCTTCGGCGTGTAGTCCTTCACCGCGTGACATGCCACGCAACTGAAGCCTTTGCCTCCGAGCAACTCTCGCCCCGCGAGCAGCCGCTGGGCATCGGGCTTGTCGGCGGCGAGGGGGTATTCGCGGCGGGCCGGTGCATTGTCGGGAATGCGGTCATGGCTGATGAGACAGGCCATCATTGCACCATTCTCGGCTTCTGTGTGCTGGAAGCGAGGCATCTTCACGCGAAGCCAACTGAGCCGGGGATTCTTCGGACCACCCTGAATCGCCTCGGCCAGCGCCATGTCGTGCAGACGGTCTCCGACGGCGTGCAGTCGAGGCGGGATCAACGTCATGTGCAGACCAGTCAGCGTTTCGTCGGCCTTCGCGATGGAGGCGGCCAAGCGTGAGAGGCCCTTTGATTCGTCTCGATCATGACACGCGAGGCAGTTCTTCTGTTCGAGCAGGCGGCGGCCGTGAAGAGGGTCGAGGGTCGAGGGTCGAGGGTTGAGGGCCAGAGAAGACGGAACGCGACCTCCCCACGAGGCGACGTAGGCTTGAATCGCCTTGGCATCCACATTCGGAACGTGGGGACGACTCGACGACTTGTCGGTGGCCGTCAAACAACTCTTCGTCCAGTCGACATCGGCTCGGACGAGCAATGGTCGAAGGGCGGGTTGCAGATGTGACTGTGTGAACTCGTGGCACGCCGCGCAGCGAGAGGATTCGATCAGTTTCCATCCGCGAGCAACCTGCGCCGGATCTTCCTTTCCGGTCCCCTCGCCCCTCGCCTTGGAGGGGAGAGGGTTAGGGTGAGGGGTCTCTTTTGTCTTGTTCTGTGAATCGTTGCCGTCATCACCGTTCGGCCCCCTCACCCTAGCCCTCTCCCCCGAAGACGGGGGCGAGGGGACCAGAAGAGCCAACACGATCTGCGCCCGTTCCATGTCGCTCAACGAGACAACCGGCATCCGCGCGTGTTCGTTGAGTTGCGTCGGCTTGGCCAGCCACGTCGCCAGCCAATCGGCCGAGCGGCGCTGGCCGATGCCCGTGAGAGACCCTCCGCCAAACGGCGTCGCTTCGCCGAGCTTGTCGTACGTGTGGCAGGCCAGACAGCCGACGGATCGAATCAACGTCTGACCGGCCTGCAAATCCTTGTCACGTTCCGCGTCCTTGAGCTTCGACGGCGCATCGAGCTTCACCGGCTGAGCCTGCTCAATGAGCGCCGCGACCACTGCTTCGGCCTCTTCCTTCGTGAAGCCGAAATGCGGCATCTTGCTTTCGGTCTTGTCTTCCGCCCTGTCCCCTCGCCCCGGCTCTGCGGGGAGAGGGTTAGGGTGAGGGGTCTTCTCTTCTGCTGTCTCTTCACGCTTCGAGAGTGCCCCCATCACCTTCTCAATCAACCACGCGCGGCTCGTTCCCTGTCCGACGTGCTTGAGCGACGGGGCGGGAAGGAACGGTTGAGGGTTGAGGGTCGAGGGTTGAGAGTCAGAGGAAGCCGCTTCGGCGGTCGCCTTTGTCTGACCCTCAACTCTCAACCCTCGACCATCAACCCCGCCGTGGCAGTTCGCGCAGCGATGGGCCTCGAACAACACGCGGCCCCGCGCGGTGAGTGCGATCTCTGGCTGAGCCGCTTCGTGGAAGAGGACGTGATACGGCAGTGGTTCGAGCGGGAACTCGTTCGACGACCAGAAGAGTTTTAGTTGGGCGGCGTCACCCGTGCGAACGAACGTCACCGCGAACGGCTTCTCGCCGAAGCCGAGATCGAATTCGTCGCCACTCAACCACGCCGGTTTCTCCGATTCACCACGCACGACAACCTTGTCGTTGATGCGCACCTCAACCTTGCCCTGCACGAAAGCGTGCCAGCGCGCGCGGCCTTCGCCGCGCAGCAGGATGCGCCCCGTCCACTTGGCGGTGAACGGTTCGGCGGCGAGCCGTTCATCGGGAGCGGCCTGGTCCCACACGAACGCGATGTCGGGATCGACGCGCTGCACCGTGTGGCTCTTCGTCGAGTACGTCGCCAGCAAACCGGACGGCAACTCGTCGTCCTCGTCCTGCGCAATCGCGGGAGACAACGTCAGCAGAGCGATCACCAGCCAGAGGCAACGTTGTCCCATCTTGATCCCCTCACCCGGATTGTTCACAGCCCGCGCATGCAAGACGCGCGGTGCCGCACAGTAACCCGCAGCGTGAGCGAGGGCGAACAGTGACGACGCCCTCGCTCACGCTGCGGGTTACTTGAAGGGCAGGACTCACGTTGGTTCACGATCACCCCACGATTTCCGGTGCGACCGATCCCATTGTGCGCCGGACTCCAATCAAGTTCCCGAGGCCGGTACTTTTACCGAGAAACTCCCTTGGTCGCACCAGTCGCCTCTGATATGTTGGCGGCCTTGGGTTTTGGGGTTCGACAATTTGTGGAGGGTTTCTCTCATGGAACAAGTTTTTGAAGGGACGCCGCAGGCCGAGATCCGCCTGGAAGGGCGGAAGCTGGTGCGGGGCGACGTGACGAACGACTGGGGTTCGCAGTTGCTGTGGGAGATTCGCCGCAACGGCGAAGTTGTCGCGACCGTGCCGGCTCGCGCGAACAACAGCTACGAACACGCCGACACGACTCCCGGCCAGTACGAAGTCGTCCTGCAAATGTTCAAGTACGAAGGC
>JAYUFF010000611.1:0-4787 GCA_043738825.1 Schlesneria sp. | reverse complement strand
GTAATACGCCCCGCTTTGGCAAGGGGATCGGCGTGCGCTGATGCTCCGGATGAATTGATGAGTCGGCGGGAGGCCGACTCCACAAAATGCAGGGACGCGAGACATCGTGCAGACTTGGAGTCGGCTCGTTCTGTTTGTCACTCCGTACTGGCGGCGGCTGTTGCTGTCGCTGGCCTTCGGGTGCCTGTCCGCGTTGCTGTGGAGCACCGAGCTGGCGCTGACGTATCCGCTGATGATCATGTTCGGCGAGCATCACACGGTGCCGAACTACGTCCGGCACGAGATCGAACATTCCTCCAAACTCCTCACGGATCTTTCGGCCGAGTTGGAGGAGCAGAAACTCAAGCTGACCTCGCTGCCCGACGATCAAACGCGCGAGCGCCGCAAGGAGCGTCTCGCAGTGCTCAACGAAGAGCGGGGGCTGCAACAACGACTCGACATCGAATCGCGGAGGGTCTGGCTGATGAGCTGGGTCGAAACGCGCGTTCTTCCCAAGCTGCCGCAGGATCCGTTCCACTTGTTCGCCGCGCTGTTCGGGCTGGTGCTCGCGATGTCGTTTTTCAAGGGGGGATGCAGCTTCGTGCAGGACTCGATCGCGGGCGGTGTGGCCGAATTGGTGACGATCGATCTGCGGCAGGCGCTGTTTCGTCGCACGTTGCAACTGGACCCGCAGACGGTCGCGCTCGGCGGGACGCAGACGTTGATGAATGACTTCACGTACACGTTGCAGCAGTTGGCCCGCTGCCTAGGTGAGTTGGGCGGTCGCGTCGTGCGTGAGCCGTTGAAAGCCGCCGCCTGCATCGCGGCGATGCTCTATTTGAGCTGGCAACTGACGCTGCTGCTGCTCGCGTTCGTCCCGCTCGCCGGCTGGATGTTTCATCTGTTTGGACAGCGTTTGAAACGGGCGACACGTCGAGTGCTGGACAGCGTCGGCCAGATCTACAAGAGCCTGGAAGAGACCTTCGTCAACGTGAAGGCCGTGATTGCCTTCGACACGGCCGGACAGCACCGGCGTCAGTTCCACCAGCAAAACCGCGAGAACTATTCGCAGTCGATGCGGCTGGTGAGAATCAACGCCCTCAGCGGCGCGGCGGTCGAGTTGCTCGTGGTCTTCGCCGTGGTGGTCGTGTTGCTGCCGGCGGCTTATCTGGTCTTGAGAAACGTGACTTCGATCGCCGGTGTGAAGCTGGCCACTGTTCCGCCGACGTTTCCCGAATTGGCGATGTTCTACGCGCTGCTGGCCGGTGTGATCGACCCGCTGCGGAAGTTCTCCAAGTTCTACAACACGATCCGTCAGTCGGGCGTGCTGGCCGACCAGTTCTTCCGGCAGATGGATCGCGAGTCACTCGTGCCGACAGCGGTCTCGCCGCAGTGGCTGCCTCGTCTGGCGGAAGGCTTGGAGTTTCGCGATGTGCATTTCACGTACGCCCACGCGGCCGACGACGACTCGCCCGCGCGAGGCCCGGTGTTGAACGGCCTCGACCTGCGCATCGACTGCGGTGAGGTCATCGCCATCGTGGGGCCGAACGGATCGGGCAAATCGACTCTGGCCGGGTTGCTGCCCCGTTTCTTCGATCCGCAACAGGGAGCCGTGCTGTTCGATGGCCTCGACCTGCGAAACGTGCGGCTGCGCGAACTGCGGGACCAGATCGCCATCGTGCCGCAGGACACCTTGCTGCTCGATGACACCATCGCCGCCAACATCCGCTACGGAAGACCCGACGCGACGGATGAGGAGCTGCGCGAGGCCGCGCGCCGCGCGCATGTGCTCGACTTCACGGCGGGACTCCCGCAGGGACTCGACACGCCGGTGGGTGAGGGAGGACGACGGCTCTCCGGCGGGCAGCGGCAGCGCGTCGCACTGGCGCGCGCGATGCTGCGCGAGCCGCGCGTCCTGCTGCTCGACGAACCGACCTCCGCCATCGACGCCGAAAGTGAACTGCTGATCCATCGCGCGCTGAAGGACTTCGTGCGCGGACGAACGACGCTCATCATCACGCACAGTCTGTCACCCGCGCTGCTGGAATATGTCTCGCGCATCGTGGTGCTCGACCGGGGCCGCGCGATCGCCACGGGATCGCACTCGGAACTCCAAGCCGTCTGCCCGATCTACCGCCAGCTCTTTGAAGGTCCGTTGCAGGCGGCAGCGTGAGCGGACACGGAACGCGACAACGTTCAGCAATCTTCGCCCCCGCGACCTCGGACTCCTGACTCCCCTCTCTCAACTCGGTGACCATAGTGAACCCGAACACCTTCTGGAACGGACGCAACATCGCAGCACTGCTGCTGTGTGTTGCCGTTGCGGTCCTGTTCGCGAGCAACACCGGCGTGCGCGAGATTCGGCGCGCGAACGACCCCATCAACTTCGTCCTCGTCGATCCTCAACCCGGGCCGAACGACTGGCCGGGCTGGCGTGGAGTCGGCGGCACGAACACGGCTCACGACAGCAACCCGCCGCTCCGTTGGTCGGTCAGCGAGAACATCGCGTGGCAGGTGCCCCTTCCCGGTCGCGGGCATGCCTCGCCCTGCGTGTGGGGCGAGCGAATCTTTGTGACCACGGCGGACGATCAGCGTCAGACGATCTCGCTCCTCTGCATCGACCGCGACACCGGGCGCTCGCACTGGCAATCGGAACTGCATCGAGGTGACTTGCGAGTTCGCCACGCGAAGAACTCGCACGCCTCATCGACTCCCGCCTGCGACGGCCAGCACGTGTATGTCACGAGTGCCGTGAACGGCTCGGTGTGGGTGACGGCCGTCGATTTCGCCGGTCGCATCGCCTGGCAACGCGCGGCCGGACCTTACGAGTCCAAGTGGGGCTACGGTGCGTCGCCGACGCTCTACAAATCGCTGGTCATCGTCGCGGCGGATAACAGAGGAGCACGTATCGACCGATTGAGGGGACCGAGCTACCTGGCCGCGCTGCATCGTCAAACGGGTGAGATCATCTGGCGCATCGAACGCCCGACGGGCGACAGCTTCGGGACTCCGATTGTCGCGACGGTGTCGGGTCGCGATCAGTTGTTGCTCGCCGGGAAGGGTGCGGTGAACTCATACGACCCCGCCACGGGAGACCTCTTGTGGACGTGCCGCTGGTCGGCCGAACGCGCGGCCAACACACTGACCTTCGCGGCGAATCACGTCTTCGCGTCGGCTCGGCATCCGCAGAGAGAGCTGCTCTGCATTCAAGCCGATGGTCAGGGGGATGTCACGTCCACGCACGTCGTCTGGCGCGAGCAGCAGGCGGCCAGCGAAGTTCCCTCACCCGTCGTGTACGAGGGCTTGTTGTACTCACTTGGCGACGACGGCATCTTGACGTGCCTCGATGCTGCGACCGGGAACGTGATCTGGAAGCGCAGGCTCGGCGGCAGCATGTCGTCTTCGCCGCTGATCGCGGGCGGACATCTGTACTGCTGCAACGAAGAGGGCGTGACGTTCGTCGTGAAGCTCGGCGGACGAGGCGAGGTCATCGCCGAAAACGCTGAGGGCGACGGCCTGTTCGCGTCACCCGTGATCAGCGGTGACAGGCTCTTCCTGCGAACGTTGACGGGCCTGCACTGCGTGACCGCCCAAGGTACGACTCCCCTCGCGGAACGACCCGAGGACGCGAAGCGCCGACTTTGATGCGAATGTGGTGGTTCGCGTCGTTGGGGTTCGTGTGATGATTGAGTCGAGTGCAAAGTGAGAAGTGATCAGTGCAAAGTGCAAAATGAAAGGCGCTGCCACCAGTCACAAACCTCGACCTGTCTGCCATCGGACAATTCATCAGGCCACGGGATCGAGTGGGGAAGCGTTCTTGCTCGTCCTCCACTTTGCACTTCTCACTTTTCACTTTTCACTTAATCTTTTCACTCAACCGAAGTTGCCCGGCGTTCTCAATTCAGCGACGGGTCTTTCACGCGGTACGGCAGCAAATCGTTGGCACTGAAAAACTGTTGCAGTGCGACTTCGTAGACCTCGTAGGGATCGACCTTGAAGACCAGTTCATGGCTGCCGGAATGAATCAGCCAGTCACCACGCTCGATCTCTCCTTCGAGCTGCCCTGCGCCCCAGCCGGAATAGCCCGAGAAGACTCGAAAGCAGGCGCGGTCTTCGTCTTCCGAAGCACTCGACAACAGCACCTGCTCGAACGACTCGGCACTCCCCCCGATGAAGACACCCGGTGCGGGAGACGAATCGGAACTGCCGAGGCTGTCGGCGTCGTGCAGGATCAGCAGCGCGGTCGGTTCGACGGGACCGCCCATGAAGACCACTTCGTCGGTGTCGGGCAGCGTGAAGTGGCCCGACAAGGCATGCGCGACGCGAACCGATGACGGACGGTTGAGCACCAGCCCGGTGGCTCCTTGGGCGTTGTGCTCCAACATCAGCACGACCGTCTTGTAGAAGTTTCCATCCCGCAACGATTTGGCGGCGATGAGGCATTGTCCGCGCAGTGAGTTCGACATGCAGGCTCTCCGTCCGTCAGTTCCCAGAAAGGATCGAACGCCGTCAGGGCCGAACGACCCGAACAGCACGATCAGCGGATTTGAATCGGTCGCGATTCTAACGGGATCAAGTGGCGGGCGAAACGAGTATCTCAACCAGCTCAGAGCCATCGTCTTGTTGAAATTTTTGGGATGGGGTGTCACGGCCACGGAGCTTCGACGTGGCCGTGCAAGCCGATGACAGCAAGCAGCACCAAGGCCGGATTCGCGGTGCCACGGTCACGGAGCTTCGACGTGGCCGTGCAAGGACGTGGAGGCCGTTTCCCAGTGCCACGGTCACAGAGCTTCGACGTGGCCGTGACA
>JAYUFF010000610.1:0-4791 GCA_043738825.1 Schlesneria sp. | reverse complement strand
CCGCGAACTGTTTCCCAGTTCCTCGGCGATGTCGCCGCGAAGCTCACCGACCTGGTGCGTGTCGATGTCTCGCAGAGTCAGCCTCACACGCTGAAGTGACGGAGCGAGGATCACGTCGGGCAGGAAGCTCTTCTCGTGCCGCTCGGTTCGCACTGCCAGTTCGCACTGCGCGTCCATCTGAACCACGGCATCCGAGACCACGGGAAAATTGAGGCCCTTCACGCCGAGCACCCACTGCTCGAACCGGGCGACACACCTCATCTTGGCCGTCACATGCAGCTCAAACGAGAACTTGCCCGGACCGCGCGATTCCAAGTGGTCGATCGCCAGTTGCAGGTTGCGCTGAGGATCGAGCAACTGCACCTGGTACATGTACCACGAGCCGTGATTGACGAGCTTCGTCCGCTGGGAGACCTTCACGTCGAATCCATGCTGCCTGACTTTGAAACCGTCGAAGACTTTGGTCGTCTTTCCCCAGTGCTTGCGATCTTCGTACTTGTCGGGGATTGCCGTGAGCAGTACCGCGCGCAAAGTCTCGGTCCATGTGGGAGCCTCCCCCAGCGTCGGGCCTTCCAGCGTGACCGCTTCGACGGGCGAAGCAGATTGAGGTCCAACCGTCTTGATCGGAGAGACACCTGTCGGCACCGTCGGTTGTCCCAACGGAGGCCCGGCAGGTTCGTCGCCCCACGCGGTCACCGACGATTGGCTCAACCAAACGATCAGCGCCAAGACGGGCATCCCGTTCACGATGCAGCCACGCGAGATCGTCTTCACCACGGCCAGCCTCCCACCTCGATAGCCGCGTGAGTCGTTCGTGTCAGATACTTGCTCAGACCTCAGCGGCGGCGAGATCATTCGTTCCGCCCGCGATTCGGTCAAGAGGGGTTGCTTGCCGCAGAGGCTGCATGACAGACAAACTCGGTTTCGTTGTCCGACGCGCGTGAGTTTTCTCGCGGGTGTGGACAGAGTGACTATGCCCATGCTTCAAGGTAGCCCTGTCGCTCTGCGACAGGTAGCGCGTCGCGGTGTGAGCGTTCGATGACGAATCAGCGTCTGCTACAATCGGGCGTCCTGTTTGCGCTCTCGCCTCCTGTCGGGAGCGACAGGGCTACCTCGGATTGCTGGTAATGGTCGCTTTAGAAGTGGTGGAAGGCATGGCGATCACGTTTCTCATCCCTCGCCGGACAGCATCTCGGCGACTTGCTTCCCGGTGGCGGGGGCCATCGACAGGCCGAGCATGTTGTGGCCGGCGGCAATGACCACGTTGTTTCGAGCCGGGCTGCGACGAATGATCGGCAGGCTGTCGGGCGTCATCGGTCTCCAGCCATACCACTGTTCGATGACCGGTTCGGCGGTCGGTTCGAGCAGGTAGTGGCTGGCACCCGAACGCAGCATCTCAATCCGCTTCGGATTGATCGTCCGGTCATAGCCCGCGAACTCCATGATCGAACCGAGACGATAGCCGGACTGCATCGGCGTCACGGCGACACGATGTTCCTCGAAGATCAACGGAATCGTCGGGCACTTCGTCGGGCGAGGCATCGTGATCGAATAGCCCTTGCCCGGCTGGATCGGCACCTTGCAGCCGAGTTCTCGATTGAGCAGCGGCGTCCAGGCACCGGTCGCCACGACGAACGCCTCCGCGGGCAGCTCGCCCTTGGAGGTGAGGGCCGCCGCCGCGCGAGACGATTCGCCCGGCGCGAACCCGAGCAACTCGTACTGCTCCAGAACCGTGACACCGCGCGATTCGAGCAGCTTGCGCCACGACGACATCAACTTGTCGGGTCTCAGGTGCGCATCGCCCTCGTAGTGCCAGCCTCCCGCCAGACCGAGCTTCAGCGCCGGTTCCAACTTCGCCACGTCATCGCCGTCGTAGCGCACGGCCCGCATCCCGAATTGCTCACCGAGCAAGTCGTCTGTGTGGGCGTAGTGCTCCATCCCGGCCTTCGTCAGAAACGGGAACAGCAACCCGCGCGTCTGCCACTCCGCATCGAGCGACTCGGTGGCAAACAGTTCGTCGTACAGGCGGCGTGAGGTGTTGAGTAACTCCTGAATCGTGCGGCCTGCCGCCAGCATGTCCTGCTCATTGCAACGACGAGCGAACTGAAGCAGCCAACTCCACAGAGCCGGATCGAACCGGGGCTTGATCGAAAACGGCGAGTTCGGGCTGAGCATCGCCTTCAACGTCTTGCCCATCACCCCCGGCCCGGCCAGCGGCAGCACGTGACTCGGACAGACGAACCCGCAGTTCGCATGAGACGCCCCGCCCGCGAACCGGCCCTTGTCAACAATCGTCACCTGCCAGCCGGCCCTGTTGAGGTAATGGGCGCACGCCGTCCCGATGACTCCGCCGCCGATGACGATCACACGCTGACTCAATTGTCATTCTCCTGTCCCCTCGCCCCCGTCTTCGGGGGAGAGGGTTAGGGTGAGGGGGCTTTCAGGAATTGCGGAACTCGGAGCGGGGAGTGTGGAACGGTTCATCGTCGGAGGCGTGCCCTGCATTTGTCCGGTGGCCATCATCGTCCAGAAGAACCCCTCACCCTAACCCTCTCCCCTCCAAGGCGAGGGGCGAGGGGACAGGAATCACACGCGAATCCCCATCTGAAACGGATCGGCCGGGTCGAGCAACAGCGTCGCTTCGGCGGTGACATACGCGGCGCCGGTGACTCGCGGGATGAGCTTGTCGCCGTCGAGTCGCACTGAACCTTCAAACACGCTGCCGAGAATGCTCTCCTGCCGCCAGACCTCACCCGGCTTCAGCTTGCCGTCCGCGTACAGACACGCCAGCTTGGCCGATGTCCCCGTGCCACAGGGCGAACGATCATAGGCGCGGCCGGGGCAGAGGACAAAGTTGCGACCGTGATTGGCCGCGTCACCGGGAGGCCCGAACAACTCGATGTGATCGATCACACCGCCGTCCGCCCCAGTGATGCCGTCCCGTTCGAGAGCCTGCCGAATCCGCCACGCGATGCTGGTCAGTTGATCGACATCGGCAAGCTTCATTCCTGTCCCCTCGCCCCTCGCCTTGGAGGGGAGAGGGTTAGGGTGAGGGGTTCTTCTGGAAGATTGGTTGATGGCCTGATTCGACTCGGCATCCACCAGAAAGAACCAGTTGCCTCCCCACGCGATGTCGCCCGTGACCTGACCCACTCCTTCCACATCGACCGTCACGTCCTTCGCGAACCGGTAACTCGGAACGTTCTCCAAACTGACGCGATTCGCGCCGTCGTAGTCGATCGTGACGACTCCGACGGGCGTCTCAATCCGATGCGTCCCCGCCTTAATCCGTCCGAGATGCCCCAGCGTCACACCGAGGCCAATCGTGCCGTGCCCGCACATCCACAGCGGCCCGACGTTGTTGAAGAAGATCACCCCCGCCGCACACGCCGGATCGACCGGCTCGCACAACAAGGCCCCCACAATCACATCCGACCCGCGCGGCTCATTGACCACCGCCGTGCGGAACTCGTCGAACCGCTCCTCAAACAACAGTCGCCGCTCCGCCATCGACCCGCGCCCGAGATCAGGCCCACCCGACACAACGACCCGCGTCGGCTCGCCCCCGGTGTGAGAGTCGATGATCTGGACGCGACGAATAGTGTTGCTCTGGTTCATGGATTACTCGGTTGGTTGGTCGCTGGGAGGCTGGGCATCGCCTGTGCCGTCGCTGGACTGAAAGAGGAATGAATCCGGAACCAGCGCCGTTCCGCAGTACAAGCAGTGACGACGGTTGACGCCGTTCGGTTGCTGGCATTGGGGACACCGCTCGGACGAGGGACGGAACCGACCATCCAATCGTCCATCGCGCTGATCGATCTCGGCGAGCTTGGCTTCGATCTCCGGCTCTGTGACTCCCAACCGATCCCGCAGGATTTCGGCCATCGCCATCGCGGCAAGAGTCAGCCGCTCGCACTGCTGCTCCAACGCACGCAGCTTCAATTGAAGCTGCCTCGCATCACCCTGAGCTTCCTTTGCGAAATACTTGGCATCAGCCGCATTCCAATTGGACTGCTCGATGCGACTCATCTGAAAGAGTTCCCACAGCATGATTCATCTCCGTCCAGGGTGGTTTGGTTGAGAACATTGAGGCAAGTTCACTTGGCAATCGAACCGGCGATGTTGGGCGTGTCCGGATTGATGACGACGGAACGGTTGGCCGGAGAGATGACCAGATCGAGGTCCTCCATCGGGACTGCTCCCAGCAAAACCTCATTGCCGAGAACCAGTGCGCCGACGAAACAGGTTCGATTGCCGAATTCCACTTCGACGGGGCCGACGTAGGAACAGACCTGCCGCTGTCCATCGGCCAGACTCACTTCCCGCTCCTGGACTGCCTGCAACTTCAATTGAACGGCCACATGCTCGGGAATGCACAGGTGCAGCGCTCCGGTGTCCACCAGGGCCTCAACTTCCAGTGCTGCCAGTCTGGTGTCGAGCGGGTTGCTCAGCGTGATCTTCGTCGTGATGAGTCCCATCATTTCCCTTTCAGATTTGATCGGAGTGCAACGGAGTTCTTGTGGCCAGCCGACTGATCGGATCAAGACTCCGGTGTGTCGTGACACGCCTACTGTAGTCCCGCCGCTCCGTCGGCGGGATGTCCGGTCGAGAAGATGTCCGGTCGGCGGAGCGACTGGACTACGTTACCGACCAGCCTGCACGATTCGTTCGGTCTCGTCCAGTTCGAGCGGAGCGGCTTTGGTGAGGGATTCGGCTCCGTCGGGGGTCACGACGACGGTGTCTTCGACGCGGATGTAGAGTTGTTCTTCCTCGACCCACAGTTGGGGATCG
>JAYUFF010000609.1:0-4799 GCA_043738825.1 Schlesneria sp. | reverse complement strand
GGCAGCGAAACAGAAACCACCAGCACCTGCCAATAGATCAGCAGAATGGTCGCCATCAGCCCCGCACCAATGGCGAGGATCATCCGCCGAAACAACATCGCGGCGGCTTGTCCGACCGCGTAGCTCATCAGAACGAACCACAGCACGTCCGCGAATAGTCCGCGCTGGCGAAATGAAAGAACACACAGCGGAAGACGAGCTTCTTCGGGCATGACTCTCGTATTGCTGATAATGAACTGCTGGCCGTTATTCTTGATCTGCACACCGTCATTCCACGGAATGAACGCCCATTCCACGAAACATGCCACGGCCCAGCAGACGGCGGGAATCCAGCAGGCCCTCGGCAACCAGACGACATGCTTGGCCAGCCAGATCATCGTGGGAGACGTGCCGCGATTGGCGAGGAACCGTAACTGTTGGCCTCCCGCATCAAATCGGAAGCCGAGAACTCCCATCACCAGCGGGAGAGCGGCGATCAAGGGAATGACGGCAAACGTGATTGCTCCATCACCATCCGCGAGGCTGTACATCGCCAACAAGATGCTCGTCGCACAAACGATCACCAGCAGACCAGTATGCAATGACTCGCGGTGCCGTTCCTGCCAAACCAACCGCTGCCAAGTCCGCCAGCCCGAGTGTTCACTTTCGATGGCAACCGGCACGCGCGAGGATTGCCCTCGACTCCAAGGCAGCATCGCCGTCAACCGGTCGTTGAGTCCTTCCAGCCACGAGGCATCAAGGTACTGTCCGCGACACCATCTCAACCCGAGGTAAACGTTCAACGCGGCGGTACACAGCAAGCAAACGGCAACGTAGACCGTATGTAAGAATTCCGCTCGATCAGCCGGGTAACTTTGTGGTACTCCGTATCGAAGCCAACTCAGGTACATGACCGTCACCATCGGGACGAGGTAAATCGCCATCCACCACACCAGCGCCGCTGGCACAGCCGTTACCACGCGGCGGCTCGTCAAGGAACCGAGCGTGCCCCACAACAGAAACCCCGCCCCGACCAGCGAAAGAATTCCGATCACTGCCAATGCGGCCCAAACCAGCGACGTGCCCGTGTTCACGAAGCCCTTGAATTCAAACCCTGAACCGACCGACAGTACTGCCGCCCAGAGCCACATCACCAGCAGCAGCGACACCGCCCCGGAAATCGCGCTGCTATACTTCGCCAGCAGCGTCGGCCACGGCGGCGCGGAGAGATTCAGCAGCCAGTCACTCGTCCGCTCTTCCCGCTCCAACGCGAACAGCATCGCGGTGGACGCGATCAGGAAGAAGGGGACCAAGTACAACGGGATGATGTAGAGGAAGAGGATCGCCTGTGAGTGCTGCATCTCCGAAAACGGAGTCACGCTCATCACGATGCGCGCAATCAACTGCAAGCAGATTCCTGAGACCAACACGCCGCCCCACAGCGTTCTCTGTTGGCGGTACTCCTTCCAGAACATGCGGCCGAGTGGGCGGAGGTCGAATGAGGATGCGGCGGAAGTTGCAGTGGCGGGAATGGTGGTCATCGGACACCTCGCTTTGCTGACGGATGGGGGGCTTTCAAGTGGCGTGCATGGTCACTCGGGCGACAGCCCGTCTTTTCTTGGGCGTCAGCCCTCTTCAAGTCCTTCCGAGCGGGGCGGCGTCAGCCCCCCGGTTCTTCGATGATCGTTGAACCTCGTGGTTAGAACATGCTTGCCAGAACCGGGGGGCTGACGCCGCCCCGCTCGGAAAGACATTGCTCGGAAAGCCGTTGCACGGAGCTGACGCTCCCTCACGTTTTCGCGGTCGCCAGCGCATCGTCACGAGGGGTCGAGCCGATCGTGGACGGATCGAAGCCATCCGCTTTGGATGTCATGCACGTTACGAAGATCTCTTCCAGTGACAGCCGCTTCTCCTCGACATGCAGGTGATTGGGATCGGAGTTCAGCGCGAGGCGACCGGCGTCGTTGAGGTCGCGCACCATCAGTCGCCAGACGCGGTCATGCCTTTGCGCCCGGAGCAGCAGCGCGGGTGAGGCGAGTTCCGGCGGTGCGGTCTCGATGTCGGAGAGCGTCACGATCACTTCGCTCACGCGCTCTTTGAGGATGTCGAGCGGCTCGCAGAGGATCAGTTTGCCGCCGCGCAGGATGGCCACCACGTCGGCCACCCGTTCGACTTCGGCGATCTGATGACTCGACAACAGCACTGTGCGACCGGCCGAAGCGATCTCGATCATGCTTTCGAGGAACTCGCGCCGCACCAGCGGGTCGAGGCCCGACGTTGGCTCATCCAGCACGAGCAGTTCCGGCTCGTGAGCCATCGCCAGCGCGAGTGATACTTTCCCCTGCATCCCCTTCGACAGCGACTTGATCGGCAGGTCGGGGAGCGAGAACTTCTGAACGATCTCTTCGTACCGATGCTGATAGCCGAGCGGATAAAACCCGGCCGCGAACCAGCCGATCTCGCGCACGGTCATCCATTCGTAGAGGGCGGGCCGGTCGGGCATGTAGCCGACGCGACGCCGAATCTCGGCCCCGTGCGTCTGACTGTCGAGGCCCATCACGCGCGAAGCCCCTCCGTCGGGAGCCAGCAGCCCGAGCAGAATCTTCAGCAGCGTGGTCTTCCCCGCGCCGTTCTCACCCAACAGAGCGATCACCTGCCCCCGCTCGCCCCGCAGCGACACGTTGTCGAGGGCCAGATGCTGCTTGAATCGTTTGGACACGATCTGAAACTCGAACACGCTTGTCATGCCTGGCTCCTCTTGTTCCCTCGCCCCGGCCTTGCGGGGAGAGGGTTAGGGTGAGGGGTCTTCTGGTTCTGTTGATGAACACTGAGGATGTCGTGCCGCCCCGTTGGGGCTTCCGTCTCTTGGTTGGCCGCCAACCCAGGGCGTTGCCCTGGGCTGGCATCACGTCGCCCCTTCGGGGCTGAAGAATCGTCACGCATCCGTCGCCACTCGTCACTCCGCACGGGCAAGAGTGCCCATCCTCCATCACACATCAGGAATGCTCCGTTTCTGAACGGCTTTGGTTTTCAGCGCTGTTCCCCAGACTTCGTCCACCAGTTTGAAGAACTCTGCCTCGGTGAGACCGCTCTGCTGGGCCTCCATGACGATCCCCTGCATCCGTTCGGCGAGCAGCTTTTGCCGGACCTTGCGGCAGCGTTCGCCCGCCTGCCTGGTCACACGCAGGCCCTCGCCGCGCAGCGACTCCAGCACGCCCTCGTTCTGCAAATCGCGATACGCCTTGGCGACGGTGTTGGGATTCACGGCCAGCGTCACGGCCAGCTCGCGCACGGACGGCACGAGATCGCCCGGACGCAGCGCGTCCTTGGCGACGGCATACACCACCTGCCGCCCGATCTGGTCGTAGATCGCCACGCCGTTGCCGGGGTCGATGCGGAAGAACATGACTTTCTCTCCTGTACTAGCAATGTAGTACAGTAGGCATTCGGAGGCACACCGTCAAGGGGGCGCTTTCAGAAATATTCCGGCTCCAAAAGCCAAGCGAAGCTCAAGATTCAAGGTCGAATTCTCAAACGTGTGGGACGACTCTGCGAGAGGCGGTTTCAAAACCCGGAAAGTAAACCCGCAGCATGAGCGCGGGCGTCGTGAGATCCCGCGCGAGATCGCCCTCGCTCACGCTGCGGGTTGGTGTCGGCGAGGCTGGCATTTCTCACCGCTCACCCAAAAACAATTCTGCGCTCGGAACCATTTCATGGCGGCCATGTTCAACGGTCACGTTCAATCGGCCGCAGTTCAGGCAGACCTGTTCAGATGGCGGGCCTTCGTGTTGCAAATGGACAACGTTGCAACCGGACAACTCTGCGGATGCTCATTCCGAAACGGAAACCTTGCACAGGCGTCACCGTCTGAGCAGTCGCTATACAGTTCGCAAGATTTCGCCGGAGCAGATGAATCGGAGTTTGAAGGGCCGAATCTCACCGTAGGGTTGTCATGGCTGGGTGCCGGCTTGCGTCGTGGTGCCGCGAGTCGAGAGTCATGCAACGTGGTGAGTCCGTTCTGAAGGAGAGTGTCATGTTGAATCGTCGGTCGATGTGTGGTGCGTTACTTTTGGCGGCGGCGGCCGTGATGGCCATTCCTCACGAGGGAGTTTCTGCGACAACTGTCACGTCGCCGAAGCCTCTGCTGGGTGCGAAGCTCGCGGGGAAGGTCGGGCAAGGGCGGGCAGTGATCGCCGCGACCGCCGAAGGCAAGAAGGGGCTGCGAGTCGATGTCGTTGGACTGCGGGCCTTGGCGGGAAAGACTGTGCGAGTCGGCTTTTCACGAGGCACGGCCAACGTGGCCGTCGGCACGATCAAGCTGAACAATGAAGGCGGCGGCACGCTGCAGGCCGACAAATTCCCCGAAGCCAAAGTCGGCGATGTCTGCAAAATCCTCGGCGAACAACGGCTCGTCGTTCTGGAAGGCTCGTTCCAATTGCCGCCGAAGTAACTCTGGCCGACGAATGAGCCGACGCCAAAACGCCCGCAACACAATGCGATCGGAGTACTGGCGGCTCGAAAACGACTTCAATCGGAACCGGGGATCAACCTCCCCGGTTCTATTTTTTGCGAGGCTCACGACTCAGCTTCCGCCTCGCGGCCACCACTTGAGGAACAGGCCGCACGACCAGTAGTTGGACCATCGCCTTGTTGAAACTGGGGGATTGGGTGCGTGTGAGGAAGTGAAGGCTGATTTACAATCTCACGGCCACGTCGAAGCTCCGTGACCGTGGCACCCAATCCCCCAGTTTCAACAAGGCGATGGTCCAACTACTGGTCGTGCGGCCTGTTCCTCAAGTGGTGGCCGCGAGGCGGAAGCT
>JAYUFF010000608.1:0-4802 GCA_043738825.1 Schlesneria sp. | reverse complement strand
CGGAAGAGATTCTCGAAGAGATCGTCCCCGCCTCGTTCAAGGCGCGGTTGTTCAAATGCTTCCTGGATGCGGCGGTCAGCGAACAGATCGCCCGCATGGTGGCCATGAAGAGTGCCACCGAGAACGCGGATGACATGATTCGAGTGCTTCGCGCCCAGTACAACCGGGCCAGACAATCGCAGATCACCTCGGAACTCAGTGAGATCATCGGCGGAGCCGCCGCGCTGGAGTGATACGTGTAGGGTGGGCAGTGCCCACCGCAGGATATAGCTAACTATATGGTGGGCGGTGCCCACCCTACGAATACAGTTGTCCTTCAGTTTTGCCTGATAGAGTGGCCACGAGTCCATTCGAGATAAGAGACGCAAGCCATGACGACCGCGACCGCCAACATTGGCCATGTGACACAGATTATCGGTTCGACGTTCGATGCCGAGTTCGACGGAGCTCATCTGCCGGGCATCTACAACGCCGTGAAGATCGACACCGAGATCAAGGGACTCAAGATCAAAGTCACCGGTGAAGTGCAGCAGCACCTCGGCGGTGGTCGCGTTCGCTGCGTCGCCCTTGGTTCGACGGACGGCATGGTCCGAGGCATGGATGTGCTCGACACGGGCGGTCCCGTGACGGTGCCCGTCGGCAAGGGAACGCTCGGCCGCGTGTTCAACGTGCTGGGCGATCCCATTGATGGTCGCGGCGACGTGCCTCACGAAGAACGCTGGTCGATTCACCGAGATCCTCCCAAGTTGGAAGACCTCAGTTCCAAGACCGAGTTGTTTGAGACGGGCATCAAGGTCATCGACCTGCTCGTGCCGTTCGTGCGCGGCGGGAAAGCCGGTCTGTTCGGTGGTGCCGGCCTGGGTAAGACAGTCATCCTGACCGAGTTGATCGCCCGTATCGCGGCGGCTCACGGTGGCTACTCGGTGTTCGCGGGAGTCGGCGAACGAACCCGTGAAGGAAACGACCTGTGGCTCGAAATGCAGGAGGCTGAGATCGGCGACACCGGCCGCCACGTCATCGAGCAGACCGCGATGGTGTTCGGTCAGATGAACGAGCCGCCCGGTGCCCGTCTTCGCGTGGCGTTGACCGCGCTGACGATGGCCGAATGGTTCCGCGATGCGACTGGTGCCGACACGCTGCTGTTCGTGGACAACATCTTCCGATTCTCGCAGGCCGGTTCCGAAGTGTCCGCACTTCTTGGTCGTATGCCGTCCGCCGTGGGTTATCAGCCAACACTTGGTACCGAACTGGGTGCGTTGCAGGAACGAATCACCTCGACGAATCGCGGGGCCATCACTTCGGTGCAGGCCGTGTACGTCCCGGCCGACGATCCGACCGACCCCGCTCCGGCGACCGCGTTCGCTCACTTGGATGCGTTCCTGTATCTCGAACGACGCATCGCGGAAAAGGGCCTCTACCCGGCCATCGACCCGCTGTCGTCGTCGTCTCGAATTCTTGACCCACTCGTTGTCGGCGAACGTCACTACAAGATCGCCCGTCGCGTGCAGCAGATCCTTCAGCGGTATCGCGAACTTCAGGACATCATCGCGATTCTCGGTATCGACGAGTTGAGCGAAGAGGACAAGCTGGTCGTGCATCGTGCCCGCCGCATCGAGCGTTTCCTGTCGCAACCGTTCCTTGTGGCGGAAGCGTTTACCGGGAAGAAGGGCAAGATCACGTCTCGCGAAGAGACGATCGTTAGCTTCGAGGAACTCTGCGACGGCAAGTGGGACCACCTGCCCGAGTCGGCGTTCCTGTACGTCGGCGGTATTCAAGAGGCTGCCGAGCAGGCCGAGAGAATGGCGAAGGCTTGATGCCGGTTGATTGAGCGTGGGTCTTCGGGTTGCGGGACGAGGTAAAGACAATGACCAAGCTGAACGACGACATACGGTGCGGGACCAGTCCCTCCCGTAGCTCAGTGGTGAGAGCAGCCATCTTATAAATGGCAGGTCGTCGGTTCGATTCCGACCGGGAGGATTGTTCCCGGTCATTGTGTGACAAGACAGACAACTGCATTCGGTTTCCAAACTATGTCGATCGGTGACAAGCTGCGGCTGGTAATCGTGACGCCCGAGCGAACGCTGCTCGATGAGCCGGTCTCCGCGCTGCGCTTTCCGCTGTATGACGGCGACATCGGCATTCTGCCCGGACGCCTGCCGTTGATCGGGCGGCTCGGCTACGGAGAACTCAAGCTGACGTCGGCCTCGGGTGAGCGGAGCTACTTCATCGACGGTGGCTTCGCACAGGTGGAGGGTTCGGTGGTCTCGATCCTCACCCAGCAAGCGATTCCGGTTGAGGAACTGACGACGATCGAGGCCGAGAAGCAACTGGCGGCGGCGCTGGCCAAACCTGCTCATGGTGACGCAGAAGTTACTGCGAAACTTGCCGATCAGCAGCGCGCGCGCCGCATGCTGGCGCTCGCCCAGCGGACTCGGTGAGTCCGGCGGGCTGAGCAGGTCGAGAACCTCGCGCGACAGGCCGATACGACCGGCAGAGTCTTCGCGAATCGCTCAGTCCGACGTGCGGATCGCGCTCGGCAGCCGTCCGGCTTTGACCACGCGGTACGACCCGCACGATGCGAGTTCCTTTCGCGGCTTCTGTCACTCGTGGATCCTGCCGTCGCGGCCCGTTTGATTCACGATGGCAGATTCAGCCGGACGAAACTAAGACGACTCCCTGACTCGTGTTCGCCACCTCGCGAGCTTTCCTCCGCCCGACAAGATGTTGGAACGAGAACCACATGCCGACTTCGCCTGCTACTTCCGTGTGGACCGCGTTCGATGACGCGGCCGCTGTGTCGAACATCACGCTCGTACTCGAAGGCCCGGCCGAATCATTCGTGATCGACCGCGACGGGCTTCGGATCGGGTCGAGTCCCGTCTGCGAGCTGCCGTTGCCGGGCGGCCCCGCGCTGCACAGCGTGATTCATCAGCAGTCGGGCGTCACCTGGATCGAGTCGCAGGCTGACGCAAGCCTGATCGTCAACGGGCAACCTCGACGCCGCATGGCCCTGCGCGACGGCGATGTCTTGGAGTTGAATGGTCTCGAATTGATCGTTCGCTTCCGTGCGGCCGACGAACGGGATGCGATGCCGCGCGGCTTGGAAGACGATCTGTCGCTGTTGTCGGCCGAAGAGTTGTGCGACTGCATTCTCGCCGAGCAGGCGATGGTCGAAGAATTCTCAGACGGTCAGCGCGCGGGTTGGAACGGTCTCCTGGCAGCCATCGAAGCGGTGCATGAAGCAGAGCATCCGACGATCAGTCTGCCACTCGAAGTCGAAGAAGCGGTTGAAGCCGCCGCCGCGCCGGACAACTGCGAACGACTGTTGGAGCAGATTCGCGAGCTGTCCGAGATGGTGAACGGTCGCTCGCAAGAACTGGACGACTGTGAGAGCGAACTCGTGGCGGCGACGACGCTGCTCGAAGAGGCTCAGGAGCGGGTGTCGCAGCAGATCGAGGGATTGCTCGAACAGTTGCAGACGCCGTCCGGTGAGATGGAACTGCGGGCGAGTGCGTGAGCCCGGAGGATTCTTGGTCGCATTGAAGCCTGACGCGCAAGCGAAGGAGCTGCTGCGACATCCCTTCGCTTGCGCATCAGGCTTCGATACAGCACTCTGCCATGTAAGCCCTCCCCTCATCACGTCCCGCGAAACAGCAGCGGCATCAGTTCGCAGCCGCGATCGAGGCAAAGCGGAGACGCGGCGGCGGTGACTTCATCGTAGGTGGCCGCTCCGTCTGTTGTGACTTCGCTGCCGCACATGGCGAACGGCACATAGCCGTGGCTGTGAGTCTTCGTGCGCAGGAACGTCGGGTGGTCGGGGCAGACCAGCAGCCGATAGTCTCCCTGAGACTTCAGGTACTCGTGCAACGGCCCGACGATGTGCCGGTCGATCTGTTCGAGAGCCTTCACCTTTTCGTCGGCACGTCCCTCGTGAGACGCTTCATCGGTTGCTTCGACGTGGACGACGATGAAGTCGGTCGCGTCATCCTTCAGTGCCTGAATGGCGGCTCGACCTTTGGCCGCGTAGTCGGTGTCGAGGTATCCCGTCGCGCCGGCCACCTCGATCACGTTCCAGCCCAGCAGTCGGCCGAGACCGCGCAGCAGATCGACCGCCGTGATGACGGCTCCCCGTTTTCCAAACCGTTCCATGAACGACTTGAAGGCGGGGCGTTGTCCCTGTCCCCACAACCAGCATTGGGTGGCGGTATGAACTCCCGTCGCTGCGCGAGCCTGGTTCTCGGGGCAGGCGGCGAAGAGGGGCTTGCTGCGCTCCATCACCTCGCGCAGCACGTCGCTGCCGGGGCCGTGCGGCAGGTGCGGCTCGACGAGTTGGTCGGTGATGTCGTGTGGCGGCGTGGTCTGAGTGGCCGGACCAAACGGAACTGCGACGCCGCGTGCTCGATAGACGAGCAGATTGCGGTAGCTGACCCCGGCGTAGAACTTCCAGTGCTCGTCTCCACAGTGATCGCGCTGCAAGACCTCGATCAGAGTCTTGCCCAGTTCGTTGGGGATTTGTTCGGCGGTGAAGCTCGTCATGCGGCCATCGGTCACCGTCACGAAGTTGCAGCGGATGCACCAGTCCATCGGCCCGAGTTCGATCCCCTGCGCGGCGGCTTCGAGCGGCGCGCGGCCGGTGTGATATTCGAGTGGGTCGTAGCCGAAGAGGCTCATCGTCCCGACATCGCTTCCCGACGGCATCGAGGCCGGCACGTGATCGGCTTGCCCGACGAGACCGAGCCGCGCGACTTCGTCCATGTGTGGAATGCGGGCGGCTTGCAGCGGAGTCTTGCCGCCAAGCGAGT
>JAYUFF010000607.1:0-1799 GCA_043738825.1 Schlesneria sp. | reverse complement strand
TTCGATGTCAACAACGGCAATCGCCTGATCACGTATGCGATCCCCGGTCCGGCCGGAAGCGGCACGATCTGCATCAACGGTGCAGCGGCTCATCTGGTCGATCCGGGAGACCTCATCATCATCTGCTGCTTCGCTCAGTATGAAGAGCGGGAATTGGCCGGACATCGCCCGAAGGTGGTTCACGTCGATGAGGACAACCGGCAGACGAATTGAGTCGCCACGCCCGGAACAGTGACATGCGCATCACCATCGTCGGAGCGTTCGGTCAGTTGGGCAGCGACCTCGTGCCGCTGCTGGGTGATCGCGCGATCCCGCTCGGTCATGCCGACCTCGACATCACCGATCCGGTGAGCATTGCGAAGGCCCTCGACGCCGCACGGCCGACACACGTCATCAACTGCGCCGCGTACAACCTCGTCGATCAGGCCGAGGACGAGTTTGAAATCGCCCACCGCGTGAACGGACTCGGCCCGAGCCACCTCGCCGAGTGGTGTGCGGCTCACGGCGCGGTCCTGATGCACGTCAGCACCGATTACGTCTTCGGGGCCGATCTCACGCGACGGACGCCGCTCGGTGAAGCCGATCCGACCGGACCGGTCAGCGTCTACGGGCAGTCGAAGCTGGCGGGAGAACTCGCGGTGAGATCGCTCTGCTCTCGTCACTTCATCGTGCGGACCTGCGGCCTGTACGGACATCGCGCGGCGCGCGGCAAGGGGAACTTCGTTGAGATCATGCTGCGCCTAGGTCGCGATCGACCAGAGCTGAGAATCGTTACCGATCAACGCTGCACTCCGACCTCGACCGCCGATCTGGCTCGGGCGCTGGTGTCGCTCATCGAGTCGGACGCCTTCGGTCTGTACCACGCCACCAACGAAGGCGATTGCAGTTGGTTCGAGTTCGCCTGTGAGATCTTTCGTCTGGCGAACTGTCCGGTGAAGGCCATCCCCGTCACGGCCGCCGAGTACGGCGCGAAGAGCCGCCGCCCGGACTACAGCGTGCTCGACTGCTCAAAACTGACCAGCCTCCTCGGTCGCCCCATGCCCTCGTGGCAGGAGGCACTGGCGCGGTACATCAGCGAGCGACGCTAGTCCGGATATTCCTCACACGGCCATGAAAGAGACGATTCCACGTTTAGCCCCAACGCCAACGGCGTGGGAGCGGACGCGGCCGAACCGTTGATCGCACGCACGCCGTTGGCGTTGCGGCTAAACGTCTCATGCCATGCCGCGTGGGGGCAAATTCACACCTCGGGAAGTTTCGATGACAGAGGGTAGCATTGAAGCCTGACGCGCAAGCGAAGGGATTTCGCAACAGATCCTACGCTTGCGCGTCAGGCTTTAATGGGACCGTGAATGATCCGGGCAAGTGAACTCGTCACTTCTGTTGCACGAGCGCCGCCGTGTACGTCACCAGGTCGCCGCGTGATTCGGCGGAGGATTGCAGGACATCGAGGCGGCCGGCTTTCTGGCACAGCTCCGAGAAGGCGGCGGCGAAATCGGGGTCGGCTTTGAGGAGATGCTTCTCGGCGAGCAAGAGGGCTTTGTCGAGCTGGTCGGTTCGGGCGAACAGATCGACCAGCACGTAGGCGATCAACGCCTGGTCGGGTTCGTCCGGCTCCTGCCCCAGTTGACGTTCAAAGTAAGCGATCGCAGCGTCTCGCTCGTCGTTCGCCAGGAATTTGAAGAACTGGACGTGTGAGGGATAGAACTCGGTGAAGGGGGCTTCGCCCGCGTACTGGAACTGCGTCGAAAGCTGCGACCCGTACTCGGCCAGATCGCGGGCGAGGGCCAGTTCGGGCG
>JAYUFF010000606.1:0-4806 GCA_043738825.1 Schlesneria sp. | reverse complement strand
TTCGTTCGAGTCCCCCCGTCTTCAGCGTCAGGCTGACATGGCACACGCGCAGCGGTCGCTTGGCCGTGGCAGCGGCCTCGTGTGCAGTCGGTCTCAGTTTGGCAAGCGCCATGATTCAATCTGTTCCTTCGTGCGGATGTTCGGTCGGCTGTGACTGCCTGGCGGTGGTTCGAGTCCGCCTCTAACGAGCCATGATGGCGGTGAAGATGTACAGTCCGCTGAAGGCCGTCGCGCTGGCGATGCCCAGCCGCACGGCATGCCCCCGATTCCAAATCACGAGCGGTTCACCCGACTCGGTGTAAATCCAGACGAGGTTCAAATGGGCTGCGACAATCCCCAATATCAAATACGTCGGGACGACATAGCACCTCGATAGAGACATGATCGACGTGATCCAACCCGCCAGCAGGGCACACATGAACGGACGCAGCCGCACCAGTTCGGGGTGTTGCACCGGCTCGGTCAACCGGCCCATTCGATAGAGCTGCATCCCCGCGAAGAAGAAGCAACCGAAGAACATCGTGCCGCCGAACAGTCCCAGTTCGACATAGGCGTGAATGAACGAGTTGTGAGCCACCATCCCCGCGATGTCGCCATACGAGCCTTGTCCGGTTCCGAACAGCAACGCGGGCGACTTCAACTCTTGCAGGCCGTCGCGCCACAACTGGATTCGTTCCTGGCCGGTCCCTCCCTCTTCGAGACTGATGTCGGCCTGACGCCCCGCCGCGAATGGAATCAAACACGCCGCCATCACGGCCGCGACGATCGCCACTTTGCCGCCATAACGCACGGCCAGCAGTGTCATGCCCGACAATCCACACGCCAGCAACCCGCCCCGCGATCCCGTGTCGAGCATTCCGATCGCCAGTACCGTCATCGGAATCAGCCAGGCCAAACGCAGCCGGCTCAAACGAGGATCGGTGAGGAAATACGCGCACAGAATACCCGTCACGCAGATCACTGCGGTCAGGTCATTCGGGTCTTGAAAGATGCCCGTGCCGCGCATGCGGCGGATCGTGATGAACACCTCTTCGTCCTCGTCGTAGCCCTCCATGTCGTCGAGATGCTCGATGAACGTGAAGTCGTAAATCTCGTGGAAGTCGAGCACGCAGAGCGTCACCATGAGCGACGCACAGACTGCCACCGTGAGCAGGAGCGCCTTGAGCCGTGCGGGCGTGTTGACCACCGTCACGAGCAGTCCGAAGTAGATCAGCGTCTTCAGAAACAGCGTGCCCGAGTCGATCGCGCCCCCCACATAGATGTACTGCAAGTGCGAGATGCCGATCGCCAGAAACACTCCCATCACGCAGAGGGTGATCGGCTGCCGCGCCAGCATGAACTCGCGAAAGTGTCCCAGCGCGGATTGAAAGGTCAGTGCGAGCGTGCTGAGAATCAGGACTTCGTAGATCGGCGTATCGGCCAGCCAAATGAACAGCTCGGCCGGACGCAGGAAGAGCGTCGCCGTTGTCAGCAGAAACAGCGCGAACGCCAGTTTGGCGAGCGACTTGTCTCGCATGATGCCTGTCCGCCGCAATGCGCTCGGCGCGCACGACCATTCCAAACGCGCGGACCCTCTGCCCGCGCTGTCATCCGGAAACATAGGTCACGCGCCGACGTTTCGCAGACGCAACCATCCAGACGGGCGGACAAGACTATTCCCACGGCAACGATTGGCACGATAAAGCGGGCTGTACGGCAAACCGCCAAGACAAGTAGGGTGCGTGGAGTCTTCGGAACGCACCTTGCCAGCGAAGTCGTCGGATGTAGGATCGAGGTACGTTCCGAAAACTCCAGCGAGGCTCCGCCTTTGACCAAAGTAGCCATCATCGCTCCGCGTGATGAGTCTTTCGCAAGTGGACGCCTGATCCCATCAGGCTCATCACGCGGAGCGAAGATGGCTACTTTGAAGACAATTCCAAAACTTGACTCATTCGCAACAACATTCGCAAACGAAAGAGTCCAAGCACCCCACGGCTCGACATCCATCGACTCGGTGGCTTCGCGGGAGCGTCGCCCTCCCGGTGTCGGATCGGGTCTAGGTGAACGGCGTGATCCCCGGTTGAGCCATCGGGGCCACTTCAACCATTGTGTCCCAGCCGGTGATCTCGGGGACGAGGACTTCCTTCGAGTTCAGCATCTGGTCCCACGTGAGTTGCTTGCCGGTGTAGCCCGCCGTGCGGCCCATGATGCCGGCGAGGGTGCTCGTCACCATGCGGTCGCCGTCGTTGATCGGCTTGCCGGTCCGAATCGAGTCGAAGAATTCATCGTGCTCGATTTGGTACATGTCGCGCGACTTGGGGCCTTCGTACTTCCACGGGTTCGCTCCCGCGATCGAGACTCCCGTGTCACCGAACCCGGTAATCGTGGCCGTTCCCTTCGTGCCGAGGACGTACAACGAGTTCTCGGAGTGGCAGCCGGGGATTTGGCGCTGGGCCATGAAGCCGCGCGTGCCGTTCTCCCACTCGTAGTTGACTTCGATGTGGTCGAAGATGTTGCCGCCGTGAGCGGGAATTTGGCGTCCACCCAGAGCCGTGCAACGAGTTGGCGTGGCGTCCTTCATTACCCATTGCAGCCAGTCCACGGTGTGAATCGCCTGTTCGACGAGACCGTCTCCCGACAGCCAGGTGAAGTTGTACCAGTTGCGCACCATCCACTCGAGATCCGTGATCCCCTCGGGGCGAGTCTTCGCGGGCGGCATCGGCTTGACCGGCCCCGTGAGGTACGTGCCATAGATCGACAGCACGTCGCCGATCTGACCATCGTGAATCCGCTTGAAGAACTCGCGACGCGGCGTGTCGTAGCGCCAGCAAAAGCCCGCGACCATTCCGAGCTTCTTCTCTTTGGCGATCTTCACCGACTCGATCACCGAGCGCACGCCGGGTGCGTCCGTCGCCATCGGCTTCTCGGTGAAGATGTGCTTTCCGGCTTCCACTGCCGCACGCAGATGCACGGGACGAAATCCCGGCGGCGAGGCGAGCAGCACCACGTCACAGTTGTCGATGACCCGCTTATAGCTGTCGAGTCCCACGAACTTGAAGTCGTCGGACACGGCGACCTGATCGGCGATGCGGGCGTTCCCTTTGAGAGTGTTCAGGCAGACGTTGTCGATCTGAGTGCGAAACACATCGGCCACTGCCACGAGCTTCGTTTGCGAGTCAGCCGTCAGCGCCTGCTGAGCCGCTCCCGTTCCTCGTCCCCCGCAACCGACCAGTCCGACTTTGAGCTGATCGCTGCCCGCCGCAAACGCGCGGGCGTTCATCGTCAGGTTGAGTCCCATCGTGCCCGCCACGACCGCGCCGGTCTTGAGGAAGTCGCGCCGGGAGGCATTCTGAATGGTGGTCGATTCGGGCTGAGTCTTGTCCGTCATGGGAGCGTCTCCGCAACGAGGTCAGGTGGGTGAATGGCCGAAGGCGAGGCGACCATGCTACAAATCGGCCCGACACGAAGCGAGCCGTCCGGTCTTGTGAGGTCGAACTTTTTCAGCCTGCGCTCAACTCGACTTTTGTCAGATTTTGGAGTGCGGGGATTCATCACCGCTTTCCTTTCTCGATCCGCCCTGCGTTTTTGAAATATCCTGTGTTCAAAGGGGCTTTCACAAAAAAGACGACCCAGAGAAAGGAAAGCGGCAATCAATTGCCGCACTCCAAAATTGGCAAAGGTCGAGCGCAAACATCGGAGCATCGCCCCAACGACCGACCCTGACTTCACTGTTGGTTGGTGGACCGGCGCGGCTTTGCTGGTGAATGCGAGACTGGTTAGAACGTCTCGCGTGGGGACAGCCAGCGGTTCTGGACTGGGGACGAGACGCTGGCCAAGACGATTTTGAGTCAGGGCAGACGAAGTCACGGAATTACGCGGCGAGGAGATTGTTCGTGAGCGAAGGCGTCCCGATCCTTTTATTGCCGGGGATGGCTGCGGATGAGCGACTCTTCGAGTCCCAACGCGCCCAGTTTGGCAATCTCCGAGTTCCGGCTTGGATCGATCCGCTTCCCAATGAGTCGCTGCGAGCTTACGCGATTCGGTTGGCCCAAGCGGTCAACCCCGGTTGTCCGTGCATCGTGGGAGGCGCGTCGTTTGGGGGTATCGTCGCGCTTGAGATGGCCGCACACCTTCAGGCTGTGGCGTGCGTCCTCATCGGAAGTGTGCGATCGTCGGCGGAGTTGCCGTGGCGCTGGCGTGTCCTGCGACCGTTCGCCTCGCTCGGCCCTGACTGGCTCAGAGTATTCGCGGGAGCAGCGGCATGGTTTGGTCGGCCAGTGTTGGCTCGTGGGACGGTGCGCCGGTTACAGCATTTGTCGCAACCGGAGAGGTCGTTTGTGCGATGGGCGATTTGCGCTGTACTGCGTTGGAGTCCCAGTCCCGCCGCGCGTTTGGCACAGATCTACCACATTCATGGCGAGGCGGATCGGACCTTCCCCGTCGTACTCACACGCCCGGATGTAATCGTGCCGGGTGGCGGACATGCGCTGTCGTTGTTCAGCCCAACTGCCGTAAACGAGTTCCTCGCCAGCGTCATAGGGCGAGTCGATTCTCACTCGATGACGCAGTAAGGCGGGGGCTTTGCTGGTGAATGCGAGACTGGTGAGAACGTCTCGCGCGGGGACAGCCAGCGGTTCTGGACTGGGGACGAGACGCGGACCAAGACGCTTTTGAGGCGCGATGGTGCATTCCTAATAATATCTGAGGCAGCGACGATGGCCACCCGAAGAGTCATCAAAGGAGTGCTAGTGCCCTGTCAGGTCTTGATTTTTGGGTAGAGCCGCTTGAGTCTGACTCGAGCGTCTTCAAGTTGAAAGTGCCAGTCGA
>JAYUFF010000605.1:0-1802 GCA_043738825.1 Schlesneria sp. | reverse complement strand
GGCATTTGAGACTTACAGGCGAGGAGACCACGTTGGCGAAACGCAAATCGGACGCGGACGCAGCCGGTAGCAGCGGTGGAGACACGGAAGACCGCATTCAATACGTGCCACTCAGTCAGGAGACGCGGCGGCGGTATCTCAACTACGCCATGTCGGTCATCACGTCGCGCGCTCTGCCCGACGTGCGCGACGGCCTCAAGCCGGTGCAGCGTCGCATCCTGTATGTGATGTTCGACGGACTGCGGCTCACGGCCGACGCCAAGCCGTACAAGTGTGCGAAGATCGCGGGCGACACCACGGGGAACTACCATCCGCATGGACCGCTCGCCGTCTATGATGCCTTGGTCCGAATGGCCCAAGACTTCATGCTGCGGTATCCGCTGGTGAACGGTCAGGGCAACTTCGGCTCGATCATGGGACTGCCCGCTGCGGCGGACAGGTACACCGAGGCAAGACTGACTCTGGTTTCTGAACAGCTCATGAACGAGCTGAAGTTCCAGACGGTCGATATGCGTCCGAACTACGACGGCCGGTTGGAAGAGCCCGTCGTCCTGCCCGCTCAGTATCCGAACCTGCTCGTCAACGGAGCGTCGGGGATCGCGGTCGGCATGGCGACCAACATTCCGCCGCACAATCTGGGCGAAGTGATCGCGGCGTGTGTTCATCTGATCGACTCGCCCGAGGCCGAGACCAAAGACCTGCTGAAGTACGTCAAGGGGCCGGACTTCCCACTGGGAGGTCGCATCGTCACGGATCGCAAGGAATTGAGGGCGATCTACGAGGAAGGGCGAGGCAGCGTCAAGGTCCGTGGCGAGTGGCGGCTCGACAAGGAGAAAAGAAGTATCGTCGATAACCGCGTCGTGATTTTCTCCATGCCGTACGGCGTCGAGTCAGGTCCACTGGCCTCCGAAATCGGAGACATCGTCAATAGTAAAAAACTCCCGCAGCTTCTCGACTCCAATGATGAGACCGACAACAAACACGGCCTGCGGATTGTGCTCGACCTCAAGCCTGGAGCCGACCCCGACGCGGTGATGACGTACCTCTACAAGCACACGTCACTCGAACAGAACTTCGCGTACAACTCGACCTGCCTGATACCGGGTGACAAGGGGGCGCTGTTTCCCGCGCGGCTCGGTCTGGCGGGAATGTTGCGGCATTTTCTGACGTTCCGCTTCACGACCGTGCGGCGTCGGTTCGAGTTCCAACTGCGGCAACTTGAATACCGTCTCCACATCCTCGAAGGGTTCGCGCTGATCTTCAACGACCTTGATCGGGCGCTGAAGATCATCCGCAACAGCACCGGCAAGCGGGACGCGGCCGACAAGTTGATGACGGCCTTCCCGCTCGACGAAGCACAGACGATGGCGATCCTCGAATTGCAGCTCTATCGCATCTCGTCGCTGGAGATCAACACGATCCTCGAAGAGCTGGGTGAGAAGCAGACGGAGGCCGATCGGATTCGCAAGCTGCTCGCGTCGGACAAGAAGCTGTGGAACGTTGTCAAAACGGAGCTCGAAGAGATCTCGACCAAGTTGTCCGACAAACGCCGTACTGCCATCGGCAGCAGCGAGGAAATTGTCGAATTCGACGCGGCCTCGTACATCGTCAAGGAAAACACCAACGTCGTACTGACTCGCGAGGGCTGGATCAAGCGGGTCGGACGGCTGCAAAGTGTCGAGACCACTCGCGTGCGCGAAGGAGATGCGGTTCTCGCCGTGATCCCCGGCAGCACGACCGACAACGTGGTCTGCTTCGCGAGCGATGGCATCGCGTACACGCTGAGCATCACGGACATTCCC
>JAYUFF010000604.1:0-12756 GCA_043738825.1 Schlesneria sp. | reverse complement strand
TCGCCAAACTCGGCGATGTCCTCGACCAACTGACCGCCGCCGGATTCTTCCTCTCCGACTCTCTGGTAGAAGCCACTCTGCGGCAAGTGGGTGAGTAGCGAGTAGGGTGACGCTGGACCGGCGCGTGTCGTGATATTCCGCACGCGAAAACTTCTACTCGAACACCAGCGTTCCGAACTTAACGAGTTCGTGGAAGCTGCGGGTGACGGGAACCCAGCTCCAGGCGGAGGGGCGGCCTTCGTCGTGGTCCATGCGGTAGAGGTTGGCTCGCCATTTTGAGCCGGGTTTGGGGGGGACGTTGGTCAGGGGTTGCAACATGCCGAAGGGGAGGAAGACTTCGGCCTGCCAGCCCTTGATTTCGGCTCCCGATTGTTTGGGGCCGGTGGTCGAGGTGGCTCGGCGGGTTTTGCGTGAGGCTTCGCCGCCGTCCTGATCGAAGTACCACGGTTGCCACCGGCGGCGCTGGCCGTCTTGCGTCGAGATCATCAGCGGCAGCTCCTTGCCGAGCGGTGAGATTTCGTATTCAAAATAGTTCGGCTGCTTCTCGTCCGGCCAGAGGAAGAGTTCAAAGCAATCCTCCTCCCAGAGGTTGGCGAAGTCGCGGTCGAACGTCGCGGTCAGCTTCTGGTCGGCCGCATCGAACAACACGTAAAGACCCTTCGCGGAGTAGAGCAGCTTCACGCGTGTGCGGTTTGTTGGCTCTTCGGCCAGCGGCTCCCCGACCCCGTTGCGGCGGAAGAGGGACTGCCACTCGGCCTTGTTCCACGCGGCGGCTTGACCGTCGCCGGTGACCTCGAAGTCGTCGGTCGCTCGGACGCGGAGTGTGTTCGACGGCGCAGCGGGTGCGGTCGATGATGTGGCCGCTGGCTTGCTCACTTCAGCGGGTTGCGTCAAGCCGAGGACTCGTTCGGCGTTCTTGTGGTAGATCTTTTCGAGCACCTCATCGGGAAGGTAGATGCCGTAGATCGGCCAGAAACCCTGACGGTGATGGCTGGCCGAGCAATCAAAATACTCGTCGTCCGTTTCGAGGAAGCGGTAGTAGATGCGGAAGGCGTCGCGGCGCGGAGTGGTGTCGGTGCCGAACAGGATGCGGTCCTGATACTTCACGAAAAACCGGCGGGCCGTGTACGGCTGCCGCCCGAGTTCCGAGATGCGGGCGTCGAAATCGACCAGCATGTTCGGATACTTGTCGAGCTTGTCGGCGACGGCTGCGAGGTCTTCCGCGTTGTTGCCGAAGTGCGTGTTGACGAACGTCGTCTGCGGATGCCGCTCGATCGCGCGATGCAGTTGGTCGAGGATCTCCTGCCGCTTCGGATACTTTCCCCCTTCATCGAAGAAGAGCCAGTTGGGATGTTCGTTCAGTTCATGCCAGCGTTCGTTGTTTTTGTCGAGCGCCGTGAAGAAGGCCGCCGGGTCCGAGACGTGAATCACCACGGGCCGCTTGTGTTTGGCACACATCGCCCAGACCGGGTCGAGCTTCGGATCGTCCACCGGCATGAGCTGTCCCGACTTGTAACGCCAGATCAGCCCGAGCCGTTTGTCGATCTTCAAGCCCTTCGCCCCCGTGAGAAAACTCTCTTCGAGCCGCTTCGCCTCGCGGTCGCTCCAATCGGCGTCGTCGATCCCGTCGAAGTTGACCAGCGCGAACGTGACGAAGCGGCCGGGATGAGTTCCCTCGAGCGCGGCGACTGTCTCCTTGAGCCGCTCGCCCCAACCGCCATCGAGATTGACGACGGTCTGCACCCCCGCCTCATCCATCTCGGTGAGATATCGCTGCACCCGCTCGGGCGTGAGCGTTTGTTTGCCGCCACCCAGATGGTTGTGAATGTCGATGACGGGAAAACGCGGCTTCTCGACGAGAGTCGTCTTGGTCACGAGCATCGAACGCGGTGCCCAGTCGCGCAGCTTGAGTTCGCGAATGTCCTCCTGCGCCGAGGCCGCTTGCGCGGTGAGGAAAACTCGCGCGGCAAGGAGAAGCAACCCACCAACGAACACCATTCTGCCAAGCCGCGAGTGCATCACGATGCGTCTCCTGAGTGAGGGAAGTCAGGCATCGTGTCGAGCGACGAGCCTGCCGGGGGCCACGCGGATCGGTGGTCCCCGGCTCAGGATAGCGGCGCGGCGGGCAAGAGGAAGCTCGGCCGCATCTGGGATATTGGGTGCCACGGTCACGGAGCTTCGACGTGGCCGTGTGAGGTCATGATGAGCATCACTGGTTTTCACGGCCACGTCGAAGCTCCGTGACCGTGGCACCCATCACTGCCTCACGACACACGTCCTCACGACGCCGTGCAGACCAAGAGCTGGTCTTCCAGATCGGAGACGTATTCGGCATCGAACTCCCTCAAAAACTTTGTGGCACTCATTGGAGCATCGAACATCGGATCGTCGTGCTCGCCCGAATCCATCGCGTTCAGGGGCGAGGCGGTGGGGAACTCGGTCAGTTCGGCCCGCAGCACACGGATGTGAGCGGGAGCTTCGATTCCCAGCTTGACCGAACCTTTGCCCGTGTGGATCACCCTGATGATGATCTCGTTGCCAATCTTGATCGCTTCGTCACGTTTGCGGGTGAGTACCAACATGAGAATCCGTCCTTAACTAAGAAGTGTGAGAGTCCGTTCCAAAGTCTGCGTGTCGTCGAGGTGAATCCTCGCGGGTGCATCGTCCTGACAACGGAAGAGGTCTCAAAGCAACGCCGATGCCGAATCCGGGCACCGTCAGGCCACGCGGCAAAGAATCGTGTTTTCCTGCCATTTGGAGGCCCATCTCCGGCGGAAGTTGCTGTCCGAACCGTGCCACTCAGACGACACGGGTCTCGCGGATGGAAGGACTTACAAACATCGGCACGCTCGCTCGACCCCGCATTGCAATCAGGCTGAGTCAACGGCGGTCAAACGACTTGGGGTGCGGCGCGAGAAGAATCGCCGCCCGCTTGCAACCGAGGGCTTCGCCGTTATACTTCCGCCCTTCACAAGTTGGTGTTTCCAACGGAGTTCACAGTCGTCGCGTCCGAACAGGGATGCGGGCTGGTCACTGAAAAAATAGAGGGTGATGCGATGGGTTCTCAGTGTTCAATCTGTGGTAAGAAGCCGGTTCGAGGCAACTCCAAGGTCGAACGCGGCAAGGCAAAGTACCTCGGCGGTAACGGTCGCAAGACGACCGGCATCACCAAACGCTGGTTCCGCCCGAACCTGCAATCGCTGCGTATGCAGACCGGTGAGACCTCGACCAAGGTCCGCGTCTGTGCCAAGTGCATCCGGGGCGGTCTGGTCGTGAAGCGCGTCGTCCGCAAGCCGTTCACGCTTGATCGCGTCCCCAAGGCATGATCGAGCGTGCTTCATTCGGCAAGTCCGGTGAAGTTTTCTTCGCGTTGTTTGATCGCCCGGCTTGAACAAGGTCGGGCCTTTGCATTGGTGGTGACATGCAACTGACTCCCGCCGACGTTCGCAAAGTGGCGTCGCTCGCCCGACTGAAGGTCTCGGATGTCGAGGTCGCGTCGCTGACCACCGACCTCACGGCGATTCTGGGCTATATCGATGTGTTGAACGAGATCGACACCACCGGCATCGAACCGATGGTCCATGCCGTCGAACTGCACAACGTCCTGCGAGTCGACTTGGTGGTTGAGTCGCTCCCTCGCGCTGCGGCTCTTAGCAATGCTCCCCGTTCCGATGGCGAATGCTTCCTCGTTCCGGCGATCATCGAAGCCTGACGCGCAAGCGAAGGTTCTCTTGTGGCTTTCCTTCGCTTGCGCGTCAGGCTTCGATGCAATCGTGAATATCCCGAGCTAAGATGCCGCTCCCGGTTGGAGCGTTGTCGCTCCAACCGTTTCTCCGCCTCTTCACGACCGGCAAAGGTCTTCCGTGGTGTCGAATCCAACCGCCCTGCCTCTTTCCGAACTGATCGCCAAGCTCGGTGCGAGGGAACTCAGTAGTGCTGAGGTCACTGCGTCGTATCTCGATGCCATCTCGCATCGCGATCCGAAGATTGGCGCGTTCCTGCATGTGGACTGTGACGCGGCGCTGCGACAGGCGGAAGCAGTCGATGCGAAGCGAAAGGCCGGTCAACCCGTGGGGCCGCTCGCCGGGGTGCCCGTCGCCGTCAAAGACGTGATGTGTGCGGCAGGCCAGCCCGCGACGTGCGGCAGCCGGATGCTCAAGAACTTCGTGCCTCCGTACGACTCGCACGTTGTGACGAAGCTGAAGCGGGCCGATGCGGTACTCATCGGTCGCACGAACATGGACGAGTTTGCGATGGGATCGTCGGGTGAGAACTCGGCCTTTGGCGTGACTCGCAATCCGTGGGATACCGATCGCATTCCGGGCGGGTCGAGCAGCGGATCGGCGGCAGCGGTCGCGGCACGAATGGCTCCGTTGGCTCTCGGCAGTGATACGGGCGGCTCGATCCGACAACCGGCCGGATTGTGTGGCATCGTGGGGATGAAGCCGACGTATGGACGAGTCTCCCGCTATGGGTTGATTGCTTACGCGAGTTCGCTCGATCAGATCGGCCCCTTCGCGACGGATGTCTCCGGCGCAGCGCTGCTGCTCGAAGCGATTGCCGGTCACGATCCGCGCGACTCGACCAGTGTCAACTCGCCTGTGCCCGCATACAGTCAGACGGTCGATCAGCCTCTCGCCGGGCTGCGGCTTGGCGTGCCGATCGAACACTTCGCCGAGGGCCTCGATCCCGAGACCGAGCGTGCGGTGCGTGAGGCCCTCGCCGTCTACAAGTCGCTCGGCGCGGAACTGAAGGACGTGCATCTGCCTCATTCAAAATACGCCATCGCGACGTACTACCTGATCGCCACGTCAGAGGCATCGAGCAATCTGGCTCGTTACGACGGAGTCCACTACGGACACCGGGCCGCCGAGTTCGGCAGCCTCGTCGAAATGTACGAGGCCAGCCGCGGCGAGGGCTTCGGGGCCGAGGTCAAGCGCCGCATCATGCTCGGCGTCTTCGCACTCTCGACGGGCTACGCCGACAAGTACTACACGAAGGCGCTCCAAGTGAGGCGACTCATCCGCCGCGACTTCGACACCGCGTTTGCCGATGTCGATGTGATCGCCGGGCCCGTGACGCCAACCGCTGCGTACAAGCTCGGCGAGAAAACCAGCGACCCGCTTTCGATGTATCTCGGCGACATCTACACCATCAGCGCGAACCTCGCTGGCCTGCCGGGTATTTCGATCCCGTGCGGCTTCACGGCAGCGGGCCTGCCCATCGGCCTCCAACTCCAATCTGCTCCGTTTGAGGAAGACCGATTGCTCCGCGCCGCGAGAATGTACGAACGAACAACCGACTGGCACCGCCGACAACCTCCAATCGCAGAGGGATAACCACGAAATACACGAACCACACGACAAGGAAAAGTTGGAGATTGCTATCCAGTGATCGTGCCCATCTTTCCCGTCTTTTTTTCGTGCCTTTCGTGGTTCCATCTCTTCCAAGAGTGATCCATGAACTACGACATCATCATCGGTCTCGAAGTCCACGTGCAGCTTCAGACTTTGACCAAGATCTTCTGCGGGTGTTCGACCACCTTCAATCCGGATCATCCGAACGTACAAACGTGCCCCGTTTGTCTGGGCCTGCCAGGCGCGTTGCCCGTACTCAACTCGCGCGGCTTCGATCTGGCGGTGAAGACGGCGCTCGGGCTGAACTGCAAGATCGCTCGGTTCACCAAGTGGGACCGCAAGCAGTACTACTACCCCGATCTGCCGAAGGGATATCAGATCAGCCAGTTCGACTTGCCGTTCAGTCACGATGGACATGTCGATGTTGTCGTCGAAGAAAAGGACGGGACATCAACAAGTCGGCGCGTTCGCATTCTGCGGGCTCACATGGAAGAGGACGCTGGCAAGAACATGCACGACGAATCGGGTCGGGGTCGCGACAGTCAGGTCGATCTCAATCGAGCCGGGACGCCGCTGGTGGAAATTGTCACCGAACCCGACTTGCGGTCGTCGGCCGAGGCGCGGCGGTTTCTCGAAGAATTGAAGTTGTTGCTCACATATCTCGAAGTCTCCGACTGCAACATGCAGGAGGGAAGTCTGCGGTGCGATGCCAACGTCAACCTGCACATCCATCAACCGGACGACTCGAAGGTGCCGACACCGATCGTCGAGGTGAAGAACCTCAACAGCTTCCGTTTCACCGAGCAGGCGATCGAGTTTGAAGTGGCCCGCCAGTGGGCGGCGTTTCAGCAGACGGGCATCCGCATGGGAGCCAAGGGCGGGCACAAAGCGACTCGCGGCTACGACCCGAACCGTGGAGTGACGTATCCCCTGCGCGAGAAGGAAGAGGCCGCCGACTACCGTTACTTCCCCGACCCCGATCTCGTTCCGGTCCTGGTCGATGACGCGAAGCTGGCCGAGATTCGAAGTTCAATGTGCGAACCACCCTCTGTGCGCAGAGATCGCTTTCAGTCCGGATTCCAACTCACGCCCTATGACGCCGGCGTCCTGATCGATCAGGGCCGCGCAATGGCCGACTACTTTGAAGAGGTCGCGCGCGGCTGCGGCGACGGCAAGCAGGCAGCCAACTGGATCACTCAGGACGTCCTGCGCGAGATGAACCAGCGCGGGCAGACGATCACCGAGTTCGCCATTCGTCCCGATGTCCTTTCCGCACTGTTGAGCCGCATCAACGGGAAAAAGATCAGGATCAAAGAGGCTCGCGATGTCTTTGCAACTCTACTCGCCGAAGCCGATGAGCAATTGGAAAAAAAGACGAAAGGGCTCACTCCAGTTGGAGCGTCGATTGGCCTTCCATGGAATGTGCGAGAAGCTGTTGCCGCAAACGCAACCTTCAAATGGGCAGTGAGCCGCATCGACGAGATCATTGCCGACAAAGGCTTGGCGATCGTGGAAGACACCGGAGCCATCGACGCGGCCATCGCGGCGGTGCTGACTCGCAGCGAGAAGGCGATCGCCGACTTCAAGGGTGGCAACGAGAAGGCCATCGGTGCCCTGATCGGCCAGGTGATGAAGCAGGTCAAAGGGGCTGATCCGCAAGCGGTGCGCGAGAAACTGCTGACGGCGTTGTCTCGCTGATCGTCCTCGGCTCCGTCATACTGCGTCCGTGTTAGCTGTCTCAATTCCTGTAATGATTCTCGAAAAGGTCTTGGTCATGAAATTGCGAGTGGCTCTCTGTTGTGCGGTGCTGTGCGGACTGCGTGCGAACGACGCGAAGGCGTTTCCGCCGATGCCGGGAAACATCAAGGAGGCCTTCAAGGACGACAAGGATTACAAACCGTTCCTAGAGACGGTCGAGGCACTCAAGACCAAGTGCGACGTCTGCCACAAGCCGGGCGCTGACAAGAAGGCGAAGGGCCACGGCCTGAACGATTTCGGCAAGGTCTATCACGACCGGTTCGAAGCGAAGAAGTACAAGAAGGCGCAGGAGGACAAGCAGGCCGACGAATCTCTCAAGCTGTTCAAGGCCGCATGGGACAAGTCGATCACCGAGAAGAACGCCGATGGCAAGGTCTACGGCGATCTCATCAAGGCCGGCATGTTGCCGAGCAAGAACGAGTAGTCTTCGATGATCATGGGCGGTGCCTTCGCTTCAAAGTAGCCATCATCGCTCCGCGTGATGAGCCTCGTGGTACAGACTCTCGATCAATGCGAGACTTCGGTCACGGCTCGACTGCCGGTTGAAGACTTTGGTTGGGTGAGGTCGTGAGTACGGAACGCTCGAAGGTCGCTCGTGAAAGGCTCTTCACGCGGAGCGATGAAGGCTACATTGGTCGTGACACAAGCGGCTCGCCCGTGACTCCTGCATGAACCGCGAACAGGCGAGCCGCGTGCTCTACAATCCTCCAAAGGATGCCAACGACCTCATCGAGGTGAATCATCATGGCCGACTTCAAGGTGACGCAGTTGGAGTCTGATCTGGACTTCTCGAATCTGCCGTACTGGGACGTGGTCATCATCGGGGCCGGCCCGGCGGGGTTGGCGGCCAGTTTGACGACGGCTCACCGGGCGCTGACCACGCTGGTGATCGAGGCCAAGGACCGGCCGGGTGGGCAGCCGCAATTCCTCTATGCAGACAAGCGGATCGTCGATATCCCCGCCTTCCCCGATGGCATCAGTGGTGAGGAATTGTCTCAGCGGACGTACCGACAGGCGGTCGATGCTCTTGTGCAGTTCCGCTTCAACGAGGAACTGGTGACGATTGAGGACACCGATCAGTTGGAGACCGAGGATCGTCTCAAGCGGGTCGTCACCACCAAGGGCAGCTATCTGTGTCGCAAGGTGATCATCGCGTGCGGCCTGCTGCACTACCCTCGGCGACACAGCGTGCTGGACCAGCTTGAGTCGAAGAACGTCCACTACAAAGTTCCCAAGATCGGCGACTACGAGGGGAGCCGCGTCGCCGTTGTGGGCGGCGGAGACTCGGCTCTCGACGCCGCGTTGATGGTGCAGGCGCGCGGCGGCCTGGTGGACCTCGTCGTGCGCGAGGCGACACCGATCGGCAAGGCCGACAGCCTGGAGCGGATTCGCGAGGTGGGCGGCCAGATCCACACCTCGACCGAGATCACGTCGGCCCGGTTCGAGGGGAACGAGATCGAATTGGAACTGACCGGCGGCGAGCGACTCCGCTGTTCACTCGCGATCGTGCAGATCGGCTTCTTGTCGGCGAAGGAGACGTTCGAGCGGCTCGCGATCACGTTGAATGAGGACGGGAGCATCGCCATCGACCCGTACTTCGAGACCAGCCGCCAGGGAATCTTCGCGGTGGGGGACGTGCATGGCGACATCAAGCTGATCGCCGTCGCCTGGGCCGAGGGAATCCAGGCCGCGATCCACGCCTTCAAGGAAATCACCAGCCCGTACTGGCTGAACGAGAAACGCCTCAAGGATCACAAGATCGCCCTCATCGGCGAAAAAATCGCCCGCGCCGCCTCCAAGGGCCGGAATGTTTGAGTGGTCTCAAGAAGTCGGACACGGCGCGAGCATCGTAACGATCGCACTGCACATTCAACGTTGCTGGAGGCCAAACAGGGCCACCCCGTCGGAGTTCAAGGCTCTGGCCGAACGATCGGCCGAAGAGGGAGTCGATACGGGACACCCGCTTTGTATGTCGCCTGACGCGGTTCCCATTCTTTCTCTTCGGATTCGCTGGCGATTCGCATGGATTCTTGGTGAACATCGAGAGCCTCTTTGAACTCACCGAGTTCGGCGTGAGCGGCGGCGAGCGCTGCCAACGACCGGGCGTGGCTTCGAATGGTCAGTCGAACCGATGTCTCCGCCATGGTCTTCGCGTCGCGGCCGATCCGGAGTGATTCGTCCCGCGCGGCGGCGCGAATTTCCGCCAACCGTAACAGAACCTCCGGATCTTCCTGCGGCTCGGCGAGGGCGGCCATCAATTCCTGGAACGCCGCCGATTCGTCGTGTTGCTCGTCGAGCAAGACGCGCGCCTTCCAGACCCGAATGCCGTTGATTCCCGGATGCTGTTCCAGAAGGCTGTCAACGCGACTCACCACTTCATCGAACCGACCCTGCTCCAATCGAAGACGGCACAGTTGAACCATCGCCACCAGATCGCCGGATGGATCAGCCGCGTGGCGCAGTTCCCAGTAATTCAATCGTGTACTGAAGGAATCCGACTCTGCGGGTGATATCGGGAGACTCAGTTTGCGGAGGCGAATGCCGCTCCAGCGCATCGCACCGCCATGTGGAGTCGAGGCGAAATTGGCTCCGAAGCACAAGCGCCCCAGCGGAGCGATGCCTTCTTTTAGTTGCGGGGCCGTCCAGATCGTGTCATCGACACAGAACTCGGCGTTCGTCTGCCACAGTTTGAGCCGCAGCCGGTGCTCGCCGGTCGAGGGCAATGGATATCGGACACCAGAGTGGTCCACACCGGTGCATTTCACGAAGTCACGGCGACGCCGCTCCATGGACACCCTTGGGTTGGCGACGTAGCCGCCGGCTTCGATGCTGAAGACCGGGTATGTTCCCTCAAGGCCCTCACGAAACCAACCGATTCCGACTCCGGGCAGGTGCGGTTCGGGATCGAGCAGTTCCAGTGTGGCTTCGATTTCCAGCGGCGGCTGAAAACTCGCCAGCGGTCGAAGGCAGATCTGTCGTGCTTCGCGTTTGCGGCCGGACAATTCCAGATTCGATCCGTCCGTTGTTGACCAGGAATCGCAGTAGGGTTCCCAGCCCTCCAAGTCCTTGCCGAACCGCAGATCGACCCAGTCGCCACCAGAAAATTGGCGAAGTTGCTCCAGGATGGTTCCCGCGTGAGCGTAATACTTGCATGCCGCATCGTCGGCGGGGACGAGTCCCTTCAAGTGTTGGTACTCGCCAGCCAGCCACTCCAGTTGATTCGCGTCGGAGTTCGCGTCCCACGGCTGGCGCAGTTTCTCGTCGAACGCCAGCACTCGCGCCTGTGACTCGCCCTGCGCCGCGAGGCGTCGTGAGGCTAGGAAGCGACCGGGACGCCCTCCATTCTGGAGCCGCGTCCAGTAGATCGCGGTGCCAGCGGCGCGGATCTCCGCTGCCGTGAGCTCAGTCAGGTTGCAGTCTTCCAGAAGTCGAACCAGGTCGGCGCGGTAGGCACCGTTGTCCTCGTAGAAACGGGCGTCGGGAGCGGTTGCTCGGGAGGCGTTGCGATTGGCGACCAAGTCCCGCAGCAGTTGGATGGCCTGCGGATTCGCTGTCAGGGTTTCGTGTTCCCATTCTTGGAGGCTCTGCAAGACATCGATCACAAAGTACGGGACGGTGGTCTTGAATCGGTTCGTGCCGAGGCAATTGCGTCCGAACACCAGCATGCTGGCCTGACTGCCTCCCCAGCGAGGCAACAGCGAATGCAGCATCGCGGAATAGGCGTCGAAGTAATCGAACTGGGCCTCCACCGTGCGCAGGAACCAGAAGTACGGACGCTCACTGGTCCCGTGCCCGGCCATCGCCAACTGGATCATCAGGCACGGGGCATAGGGGAAGTCGGGCTGCAGACTCCACGCGTACTGCAAGTGATCCGAGGCGGCACGAGCGTACTTGTTGAACTGTGCCCACTGCTGTTCGGTCACATCACCCGCCAGTTTTTGTCCCCTCAGCGCCCAAGCCAGGTCGTTGTAGTAGTCACCCGCGAGGACGTGTCGCAGGTACTCGTCCACCGTGTTGGATTGCAGGCATTCTGTGAGCAGGATGATTCTGTTTGGTTTCGATGCGTCGCGCCAGAGCAGCCACAGCCGATCGCAGGCGCATCTGCGCCACTCGGGATTCGCCGCCTCTTCTTCCAGCCACTGGACGATGGCGGTCGCCGCCAGTTTCCAACGTTTTCTTGCTTCATCAAACTCCAGTGGCCGATGGCGAATGGCATCGTGGAGAAAGCAGCGGGCGTAGGCCTGCACGATCCGCGGATATCGAGTCTGCGGCAGTTCCCTCAAGGCTTCCTGCCACGTTTGCTCCGCGTCCTTGTATTCGGCCGTGTCAATCCAGTGAGCCCGCGCCTGGTAGGTGCGAAGCAGCGGATCGCGGCTGCCCGCGTCGAGAGCCGCGCGTCCCAACGTGGCAACCTGAGGAGCATCGAACTCGGTGCCATCCACACTGACGCTTTGGCGCAGATAGGTCTCCAGAAAGATTTCTCCCGCAGCTTTGGCCTCAGGGGGATCGTTTGTCAGCCGTCGATAGGCATCCAATTCGCGCAGGCGATACTGAAGAAAATCCTCACGAACGCGCTGCATCGTCCAGGCATCGCGGATCACCGGAACCACGAGTTCCGGAAAGAGCACGGCATTGGCCCGCAGTTGGCGCAGCGAGGCGATTTCCGCAGCCTTCGGCCGAGCAGTTTTCAATAAGTTATCGCTGAGCTGGTCCAGCGACTCGTGGGGTTGCGGGGGGAATCGTTTCTTCTGCTCCACTTCAGACAGCTTGTTTTGCTCGTCGATGTTCCGCCGCTGCCAAAAGAGCGCCATGCCGAGGACGCCCAGCGATCCGAGCAGCAGACCGAGTCTCATCAAAATGCCATACGATCGTCGGTTGGTCATTTCACGGTTCCTGGTCATTCGCCGGGTGTCATCGGCGACGTGCTTCGTTTGCCAGTGCTTCCAACGCAGTCTAGCAGGGCCGGTTCCACCGGCCGTTGAGTTGAGTTGAACGATCATCGAAGAAGCCGGCGGAACTGGCCCTACAAGACTGTCGTCCCGTCCCTCACAATCGCGAGTGCAAGTCGGACTCGTCGGTGTCGAACAGGTCACCGGATCGAGGGTCGAACAATCCGCACCAATGGGCGGACTCATCATCGCAGCGTTGCAAGAGCCGACGGCTGACCAACAAGGTGCAAAACTCGTCTCGCCCCACGTTGTGCCGGACGATCTTGCCGGGGAATTGTTGAAGGACCAATTGACGCCAGCGGATGCACTCGACATTGCCAATCATGGGAAGCCTCCAAAAAACGGACAGCAGACGCATCAGGTGGACTCCGTCACGCCAAGGGCATCCTGCAAGTATGGCGACGCTGAAGCGGCTGCGGCTTTCTAACAGGAACTCCAGCCGTGTTCACCGCACGCGACGAATATTAACATTCCGCCGCGTGGCCGGAGTCGGAACGGCTTGGCGATGCTGCGGAAGTCCGTCATCCGTAGTAGGCCATCTATCGCAATTCGTCCGGTTGTTTTAGAACGCTGATGGCATGACCGCTAGTGTAGTGTCTCACTCAGATGGGATATTATCCGATGTCCGTTTTCATAGTGTTTATCGCGTTCACATCGTGAAAACGTCGCGTGCATAATGCCCAGCAATTGAG
>JAYUFF010000603.1:0-1804 GCA_043738825.1 Schlesneria sp. | reverse complement strand
GATGTTGCAACGAAACATCGGCCGGTGGAACCGGCCCTACCAGCCTGTTGAATAACCCTGTAGGACGGGCACTCTACCCCGTCTTTCAGCTTGAAAACCGACGGGCAGGAGTGCCCGTCCTACGTTTTTCAACAGGCTGCTACCGAACTTCCGGATAGCCTCTGAGAGATTGTCCGTGCCAGCGAACTACGATGTCATCGTGCTGGGTGTCGGTGGCATGGGATCGGCCGCGTGTCTCCACCTGGCGCGGCGCGGGGCGAGCGTGCTGGGTCTCGAACAGTTCTCGCTCGTTCATGATCGCGGCAGCTCGCACGGTGAGTCGCGGATCATTCGTCAGGCGTACTTCGAGCATCCCGACTACGTGCCGCTGCTCTTTCATGCCTACGATCTCTGGCGCGATCTCGAACAGGCCACCAGCCAGACGCTGATGCACCGCACGGGCCTGATTCTGTCGGGGCCTCCGGACGGAGAGACGATTCGCGGCGCAAAGCTCTCCGCGTCACGGCATCATCTGACGCTGGAAGAACTCACTCTCGAAGCCGCGTCCGCACGCTGGCCTGCGTTCCACTTTCCTGACGATCACGCGATCGCATTCGAGCCGGCAGCCGGAACGCTGCTCGTGGAAGCGTGCGTGCAGGCTCACGTCGAAGAGGCTCGCCGTCAAGGTGCCGATCTGCGCGCGAACGAATCTGTTCGCAGTTGGGCCTCGGATGGACAGACAGTCGTCGTGCGAACCGACTCGGGCGAGTACCACGCTCGGTCGCTGATCGTCACCGCCGGCGCCTGGGCCAGTCGCTGCGTGGCCGATCTGGGCGTGTCGCTCAACGTCGTGCGAAAGTTCGTGGCGTGGTTCCCGATTCGCGAAGGGGAGTTCCGCATCGAGCAAGGTGTTCCGACCTACTTCTTCGAGTTTCCGCACGGCACGTTCTACGGCTTCCCGAGTCTCGACGGCACGACGATCAAGGTGGCCGAGCACTCGGGAGGTGAGCCTGTCGCCGATCCGGCCTCGGTCGATCGCGCGAGGCACTCGTCCGATGTGGAGCGACTGCGTGCGTTCCTGCTCGCGCAGTTTCCCGGCATTGACCCCGAACCGGCTCGACATTCGGTTTGCCTCTACACTCTCTCGCCCGACCAGCACTTCGTCGTCGATCTGCATCCGCGCTGGAGCAACGTAGCCGTCGCGTGTGGCTTCTCGGGCCACGGTTTCAAGTTCGCCCCCGTCATGGGCGAAGCGCTGGCCGACTTGGTCCAGCAGGGAAGCACATCGCTCCCGATTGGCTTTCTGAGGCTAAGTCGCTTTGCAGCAATGTAGCCCTGTCGCTCCGCGACAGGAGGCGAGATCATTCAACAGGGCAGGATTACCGACAAACCTCTGATCGCGCATCGCGCTTCCTGTCGCGGAGCGACAGGGCTACATTGGGCCGCCGCTCCATCCACTTTTCGAGCCACCTTCCACAGAGTCTACGCATGGAACCCAACGCCTCTGATGTTGAGTCGTCCTCAATCACGCGAGTCGATCGCGCGGTCCTGACGCAACTGGTTTTGAAGCTGCTCCAGCGCAAAGGGATGTTCGCCGCCGAGGCCGAGATCGTCGCGAACCGCATGCTCGAAGCCGATCAATGCGGCCAGTTCGCGGACGGAGTCGGTTCGCTACCGCAGTATCTCGACGCGATGGACCTCGGCGACATCGACCCTCGAGCGCGGATCATCACTCTCAGTGAGACGCCCGCCGTGATACTGCTCGACGGCAGCACCGGAATCGGTCACGTCGCGGCCACGCGCGCGATGCTGCTCGCCATCGAGA
>JAYUFF010000602.1:0-4828 GCA_043738825.1 Schlesneria sp. | reverse complement strand
CCTCTTCAAACCAAATGGCCGTGCCATCGGTCTTGTGCATCGGCTTGCCCGCTTCGTTCATCACGAGGCGATGGCCGAGCAGCGTCTTGAAGGGACGCTTTTGTTCGGGCGTGAGCGGCACGGCGCTAGCCGCCGGTGTCGTCGATTGTGGCAGTGACGATGTTTCGGACGATCCACCGGCGGCTAGCACCGTGCCGCTCAGTTTCTCTGACATCATCATCGTGGCCATCGACAGCAGCGAATAGAACCAGTTGCGGAACTGGCCGGGGAAGCATTCGGTGACGAGATCGGCGGGATACCACTTACGCCAATAGTCGGGGTGCGAGTTGAAGCCCAGCGTGCTGAACGACACGATCCCCGCGTCGAGCCACGGGTTGCCGACATCCGGGATGCGCGACAGGACCGCGCCGGTCTTCTCGCTGCGGATTTTCACCGCGTCGATCCACGGCTTGTGAGGCGTGTGGCCCTCGAACGCTTCCCAGCCTTCGACAGCGCGCTCCTTGAGTTCAGCCAACGACCCGATCACGTCGAAGTCGGTCGGATCGTCGGGGTTGATCCAGATCGGCAGGGCCAGACCCCAGTAGCGCTTCTTCGAGATCATCCAGTCGCGCATGTTGTTCAGCCATTCGCGCTCCCGCTCGCCCCCCTGAATGCTCTCGGGAAGCCAGCGAATCGCGTCGGTGACGCCCATGATCTCGTCCCGCCAGTCCATGTTGATGAACCATTCATCGACGAGACGGAAGACCAACTCATCGCCCGTGCGCCAGCAGTGCGGATAGATGTGCGGATACTTTTCGTCCGCGATCAGCAGGTTGTTACGCTTGAGGTGTTCGATGATCCGTTTGACGGTTTCGGGATCGGTGGAACTCATGCCAGTAAATTCACCGAATCCATCGAGAAAACGACCGTCTTCTCCCAAAGGAGCAATCTGTGGAAGCCCCCAAATGAGGCCGATGTGATGATCGATGTCACCACAACCGGGCGCGCAATGAACAATGCCGGTGCCCTCGCCTGCGACAACATTGGGTGCCCCCTTGAAATCACGCCCACCGTCAATGATGCGATGCTGCTGATTGACTGGCTGGAATTGCAGGCGGCCCAGTAGTTTTGGGAGCTCGGCCAACAACAAATGAGTCGCATCGAAAAGCTCATCCCGCGACTTATCACTATCGACACGGGACCATTCCGTGTAACAGGCGTGAAATTGAGTCCAAAAATTACGAATTTCAACCGAACCACCTTCGGGAAACGACCTGTCGAGACCAAGGTTCTTGATGAATTGATCGGCCTCATCGAGCGAAGTGAACTCGGGGACTGGTTGTTGAAATCTCCCGGGCTGAAAAGCGACCAAGATTACGCGAAGGTTCCGCAGTGCATTGGCCGGCACCTCGTTGATTTTATTTGCATACAAACTTTTGTTCTTTGCGTACTGATCATACTGTCGGAGCAATTCGGTTCCGGCTACGAGTGACGAGCTTCCCAGACTCTGTTTATCTTGTACATCTTTCGGCCGTTCTACCTGCCAATCGCCGTACGGTTCTTTCTGCCTTTGAAGGTCGTCAAATGGACCACGGTATCGACGCCCAATCAGTTGTTTGCCTTTGACCGTGTCAAGCTTTTTGAATCCGCCAGACTCCTTGAAAATCTGTGACAAGGTCTTGAGCTTTGGACAGTCTTTTGGCCAAACCCATTCTGGACGACCGAACCCTTCCTTGAATTCCGTCGCCGACCTCTGAAAGTCGAGGTTGTCGTTCGCGAAGTAGTAGTTGGCCTTATCTTTGTTTGATTCCAAGCGAACGTATTCAAGCTCGCTGTTGACCATCGCCGCGATGTTGCTCGTCAAAGTCCAAGGCGTCGTCGTCCAGATCAAAAGATTTTCGTTGGTATCCATGCCCGTTTCATCGAGCAACGGGAATTTTACGAACAGCGCCCGATGCACCGTCAGCTTGCGGCCGTCGGCGACTTCCATCTGCGAATACGCACTGCCGCCGCGACCGCTCCACGGCATGACATCGTGGCCGCGATAGACCTTGCTCCGCTGATGGCACTTCTTGAGGAACGTCCAGATCGTTTCGTTGTTCTCGGTCGAGAACGTGAAGTAACTGCCGCCCCAGTCGGGGTTGCCGAGCCGTGCGACAAGCTCCTCGGCCGGGCCGGTGACGGTCTGGCCCTTCGGTGTCGTGATCGTCACGGTCTGGTCGGTGCCAATGGCGGCGGCCAGCTTGCGGAGGTTGGCGGGATCGTCCCACTCCATCCAATAGCCGAGCCGGATCGACTGCTCGGATTGGATGGCGGCGTACTTGAGGACTCGCTGCTTGCACGTGTGGACGAACTTGTCGATGCCGAACGCCTCGACCTGCGACTTCGCGCCGAGGCCGAGCTGCTTTTCGACCTCGACCCACAGGCCCTGACAATCGAAGCCGTTCTGGTAGCGCAGGTCATGGCCGGTCATCGCCCGGTAACGCTGAAAGACATCCTTGTAGGTGCGGCCCCAGGCGTGGTGAACTCCCATCGGGTTGTTGGCCGTGATGGGACCGTCGAGGAAACTCCACGTCTTCCGCCCGGCAATCTGCTGTTGCAGGCGGGCGAAGATGGATCGCTCCGTCCAGAACTTCAGGACTTCGTGCTCGCCCTTGATGAACTCGGCGTCGGCAACTTTCTGAAACATCGGCGGTGGGTCTCGTGAGGGGCAGGAACTTCGTCGCGAGGGAACCGTCAGTGGTGCGTCGCGAAGAAAGCTCGACAGAGGAACGCGGAGTGGTGAATGCGGCCCCGGTTTTCGGAAGGGATGCTATCGCGAAGGGGCCGAGCCAACAGGGCGGCCATTCTAGGTTTGCCCGTTGCGGTTGGGAATGAAGTCTGATCGCTGGCGCAGTCGTTCATTGGTGGTCATCTTCCAGTCCCCTCTCCACCGTCTTCGGGGGAGAGGGTGAGGGTGAGGGGGCTGAGCGACATGGATTTGGGGAACGAATCAAAACCAATTTGGGGAACGTAACTCCACGTTGTTGCGGCCCTGAAGCGAATCCCCCCTCACCCTAACAGAACAGCCTGTTGAAAATAGAAGCCTGAAGCGCAAGCGAAGGATTGTTGAGCCTAAATCGTCCGAGTTTTCGACACCCTTCGCTTGCGCTTCAGGCTTCAATCCCCCTTTTTCAACGGGCTGCTAACCCTCTCCCCCCGAAGACGGGCGGGAGAGGGGACAAGAAACAGCGACCACCAATAAACGACGGCACTCTTAAACGACTGCACTCTCTGAGGGCGAACGATCGACGCCGGGATTTACTTGTCAGGGGAGTCATTCGTAAGATGCCCGCGTTCGTTTCGGGCCATTGGGTGCGAGACGATCGGGTCTCATTTGATCGTGCTTGTTTTTCCCAAGGTGTTCGATTCGTCATTCCAAAGATTCGAGGAGATTGCAATGAAACGCGGTTCGGTCATCCAACGTGACAGCCGATGGGTCAGGAGTCTGGGGGCGGTGCTGGTTCTCGCGCTGGCCGCTGGTTGCGGCAAGGTGCCAACTTGGGGTGAGTTGACGGGAGGCCAGCCGCCGACCACGCCGCCGCCGACCACGCCCGTCGCGGTGCAGCCCACGACAGTGCCAACGCCAACGACTCCGGTTCAACCCCCGAAGCCCAAGGCGTCGGATGTGATTGCCAGGTTCAAAACCTTGCGCTCTATTGAAATCTCCGATGCGTCGCTCTCGGAATTGGCCTCGCTGACGGAAGGCTTTGAGGAACTCACCGAGATCGACGCGACCAGTAGCGGCGTCACCGACGTGGGGCTGGCCCACCTGACCAAGCTGCCGTTGCTGAAGAAGCTCGAACTGACCAGCACGAAGGTCACCGATCAGGGGATGCAACACCTGTCTCAGGTGACATCGCTGGAATCGCTCGGCCTGCAAGGAACGATGGTCTCAGACGCCGGAGTGGCGAGTCTCACCACGCTGCCCAATCTCAAAGAGTTGGATTTGAGGGGCTGCCACCTCTCTCCCGAAGGCTTCGCCGCCATCGGCAGGATGCCCGTCTTGGAGGCGATCAATCTGGACAGCACGGGTGGCGTCAATGACGCCACGTTCGACCTGATCTGCAATGCTCGGACATTGAAACGCCTCCGCATGAACTTCGTCATGGGCGTCACCGACAAGGGGATGAATTCTCTGGCAAAACTGGAGACTCTCGAGGAACTGTTTATTTCTGAGTGCAACGTCACGGGTGAAGCGTTGAGCCACGTTTCCAAGACCGGCTTGAAAAACCTGAAGCGGCTGCTCATGAACAAATGCCCCATCACGCTGGCGGGAGCCAAGGCCATCAATTCGTGCAAGTCGCTCGAACACCTGAACGTCGGCCATTTGTCGATGGACGACAAGGGATTGATTATCCTGGTCTCGGGTCTGAAAAACTTGAAGCACCTGCACGTCAACGCCTGCCGAAACGTGACCGGCTCCGGTTTCTCAGCCCTCAAAGCTGCGGAGGATCTGGAAGTCCTCGTGCTTCAGGAAACTGGAATCGTCGATCAGGCCCTGCCGCTCTTGAAGGGGAAAACCAAGCTGAAAATGCTGGATCTGACCAAAACCAGTGTGTCTGGTACGGCCGCAAAAGCCTTGAAGAAGTCGCTGCCAGACTGCGAGATTATCTACGAAGGCGGCAAGCTTTGATTGCAGTCGTCCACGACGGATCGAGTTGGCGGACGATGGGAATCAGCACAAATGCAGGCATTTCGGAGGCACCCCTCCGGAATGCCTGTTTTCGTTCCCACGCACCAGTCTTCTGACCGTCAGCCCGAAGTATTCACCCGACTCCGGACTGCGATAGAAGCCTGACGCGCAAGC
>JAYUFF010000601.1:0-1810 GCA_043738825.1 Schlesneria sp. | reverse complement strand
GAGTTTCGACGTGGCCGTGAGATGGGAAATCAGCCTTCACGTCCTCGCACGGCCACGTCGAAGCTCCGCGACCGTGGCACCCCCATTTGAAACAGGCGATTGCTCTGCCCAACCGGCGGGAAAAGCGAACCGTGAACGGCGGCGTCCGGTCTGCCGGTCGCAGCGATTTGGTGAACCGGGCGAATCGCGCCAGTCGCGACTGCTCCAGCAGCGGGATTCGTCAGAAAAATCCCTACTCGCGACTTGTGTTTGGTGGGGGAGTGTGGCCAGCATGGATTCATGCTCAAGATTTGTCACGCACCGCTGCCCCAGTCGCTGCTCAGCTACGTCGCGTTCCGCGTCGCCTTCCGCGAAACGTTCGAGCGGCTGTCCCTGCACAAGCTCCAGACGGGCAACGCCTCGGAAGCGTACGGCTATCTGGGCGAAGTCCCATTCCTGCGCGAGGTTCCCGCGCAGGTGCAGTTGGATTTGCTCGCCGCGACGTGGCACAAGCATCTCAGCCGAGACTCGCATCCCGCCGACCTCGTCGATGAGAGTGTGATCTATGCCGTCTGCGAAGCGGCAGCGAGGCTCGTCGAGCAGGATCCCGAAGTCTTCGCCAGCCACATGCGTGGCGGACCGCTCGATCTGTCCGTGCCGGTCGATGCGTACCTGTCCCGCGAACTGAGGCTGCTCTACTTGGAACTGCCGAACGACGGTGACTTCCTGCTCATCAGCCAGTTCCTCGACCTCGAACCCGATGAATCGACTGAGCAAAAGTTGGAGATGGGCGTCGATCCGAAGCGGCTGGGTCCGATGTTCGACGTGCTGGGTCGCTGGCATGTCTCACGGCAGTTCCTGCCGCGACTCAAGGGGCTGTTGACGGAGGCGGAACTTGGACGAGTCGCGTCCATTCTGCAAGTGTCCTGCCCCGCGTGACGTTAATTGGAACGCATTCAAAACCAGCCCGATGCGCGAGCGAGGGCTAAACGTCCGATGTCTACGAAGCCCTCGCTCGCGCGTCGGGCTGGTTTTTCAAGAGCAGAACGAGTTTTGAAACTCACGCTAGCATCACGGGATTGCTGTCAGCTTGGACATCAACACGCCCGCCGCAACCGAGACGTTGAGCGATTGAATCGGCCCGCGCGGCGTGAGCCGACACAACTCGTCGCAGTTCTCTTGAGTGACTCGCCGCAGGCCCTGCTCTTCGTTGCCGAAGATCAGCAGGTGTGAGCGATCCAGCGGCAGGCCCTCGACGCTGCGTTCGGCATGCTCGGACGTGCCGAGAATCGCCAGCCCCGCTCCACGCGCCAGGATGATCGTGCGGCTGAGGCTCGGCGCGATGGCGAACGGGACGTACTCCAAACCGCCCGAAGCAACGTCGTACACGGTGGCCGAGAGCGGTGCCGAACGCTCGCGGGTCAGCACGATCCCCTTCACACCGAAGAACGCCGCCGTGCGAAAGATCGCACCGACGTTGTGCGGGTCTTGCAATTGTTCCAGCGCCAACCACAAGCCAGGTGTCTCGGTCATCTCGGGCGTGAAGAGTTCATCGACCAGCAAGTCGCTCCGTTCTTGAACGGTGGCCGACGCAGCGCCGACTCGTTCGCTCTTCCCCTGATTCGACGGACGCCGATCGGGCGCGGCGAGGCTCGTGCGCACGGGGATCTCGTGCAAATGAGCCAATTCTGCCACCGCCGCCCAGCGCGGCGAGGGCGTGCCGGGCGAGAGGCGGACTTCAAACACATCGGCCGGTCGGGTTCGCAGCGCCGCTTCGACGCTGTGAGGATTTCGCAGGATCAGGGACATCAATCAGCCTTGTCAGGTTTCA
>JAYUFF010000600.1:0-4837 GCA_043738825.1 Schlesneria sp. | reverse complement strand
AGTGGGCAGCAGTCTTCACTTCCTCGCACGGCCACGTCGAAGCTCCGTGACCGTGGCACCCCATTTGAAACAGGCGATTGCCCTGGATCCGTCGCGGCTGGGCTTTTGTTCCGGCCGAGAACTCGTCCCACAAACCATCAGCGTCAGGAAACCGACTCATGCCGAAGAAGAAAGCCCTCAAGAAGAAAACCGTTCGGAAGGCCGCCGTAGCCGTTGCCGCTCTGCCCCGCATTGTCATGCGCACGGGGGAGGCTCTCGTCGAGGCGGCTCCGGCGTACTCGGCCGCCGAGCCGGAGGTGGTCATCGGGGAACTCGATGGACCCGTCGGCTATGCGATTGCCAATCTGATCGGCGATCAGACCAAGGGGCACTCGCGCGTGTTTGCGATTCTCAACTGCGACGTGCAGGTCCGGCCGGTCACGCTGATGGTCAGCAAGGTGACGGTGAAGAATGAGAAGTACACGAACATCCTCATGGGCAGCGTGCAGGCGGGAATCGCCAACGGCGTGCTCGACGCGGTGCGGGCCGGAGACATCCCGCAGGAGAAGGCGAACGATCTCGGGATCATCGTCTCGGTCTGGCTCGACCCCAGCGTGACCGAGGTCGAAGTCGATCACAACATCTTGTTCGAGACCAACCGCCAAGCCACCGCCAAGGCCATCTACAAGGCGATGCACAACGAACCGAGCATCGACTGGCTGCTGAAGAACCAGGCCAGCGTCACGCACTACTTCCACCAACTCGGTGTCGAGAAGAAACTCTGAGGAATGAGCCGTTGTCCTGCTCGGCCAGAGCATGGATGCTGCGATCACACGTTTAGCCCCAACGCCATCGGCGTGGGAGTGGACGCGGGCGGATCGTTGATCGCACACTCGCCGTTGGCATTGTGGCTAAACGTGTGAACCGGTCGGTTCACATGAGCCCGCCCGCCAAAAGCAAACAAGGCCACGGCGAATGACTCCGCCGTGGCCCTGCTGATTGTTGCAATCACACCGTCCGCCGAGGATCAACCTCCGGTAACGCCTTGGATCGTCGCGCTGACGAGGTCGCACGTTGTGTTGGTGTCGCAGTCATCGGGGAAGTCGTCAAACCGGCTGCCGCTGATCGCACTCTTCGGCTTGCCCTGGCCATCGGCGCGGAAGCCCGTGTAGAAGTACGACTGATTGAGGGCACCGATGGCGTTCGAGATGTCGTTCAGTTCGGTGTTGACGGCAACAGCGACTTCGCTGAGGCCAACAACCATCGCCAGGACGGCGATCGTCAGAACGAGGGCCAACTCGGCCGAGATGATCACACCGCATTCGTCATTCCAGAGATTCTTCAACATGTGAGAGACCTTGCTTTGTTTGAGAGACTGATTTTGCTGAGTTGAGAAAACCTGTTTGCCGACGCCACTACGGACGTTCGACAACCTGCCAGACTTGATCCAGTGTGGCTGAACCAAGACCAACACTTGCCAGAGGAATCAGACGCCCGGTACCGGATGCCCAAGACAAACTCGTCTGGCGCGAGACCGCAACGCACAGTTCGCGACACTGCACGGTAGAGGACAGAGTGATGGGAAAGAATCAGCCACGAGAAGGGCTGCAAACACCAGCGGCCAAGAACTGTGGTTGTAGAGAACGACACCGACGATCCCGCGACGAATGAGCGGGGACATGACAACTACAATTTGACTGTTCGTGGCCTTCAGTCAACGTCTTGGCAGAATCGGTGCCAAGCGTATTTTCATCCGAGAGAATGTCGCGAGATGAGCAGCCTCCGCGACTTCATCTCGTAGCAGCATCAGATCGTTACGACGATCCGCACAACTCGAGGGGCGGCGTACGGCAATGGCCGACGGTCGGAGGTCCGTTCAGATTGCTTGACGACTTGCCAAACAGACTGTCAACGGACCTTGATGGTTCTGACACGTCGTCGTTTCACGTGGCGAATTGGAAACGAACCAGCCAACCATCGTTTGTGACTGCACTGGCGGCTGAGCCGGTGGCAATGCCGGCCGTGGTGTGGCGGACATCGCCAGGGCCGGCTCACTGTTCCTGATGACAACAATCGGAACAGCAGCCGACATTGCGGTGGTGAGGCCCGATGACGGCAGCGAATCTGGCTGCTGAGGTGTGTTCGTTGCACTCGTGTCCAGCGCGCAGAGTCAGAGTGCAGGGTGGCCCCGCAACAGACTGTCACGTCGCTGAGATCCGCCATAACGGAGGAAGACTTCAGTGGCTGTGAATGTTTCGCCACCGAGCTTGTCTCGGTGGTTCAACGACTGTTGCACCACTCGTTTTCCAGAGCAATTCAAGTAGTGCGACAGCCAATGAACCCCTGGGGCTAGCTCAGGGGCGAAAGATTCACAACTTTTCAGTGGTTCATCTTTTCAGTGGTTCATCGGAGTCGGGGTGGCCGTTTCTGATCCCGGCTGACAGCCTTCACACGGATGAGCCGTGGACGCGGGAATCGGTTGCGGAACCAACACGGTCGGTGACGAGTTATTCAGCGGGGTCGCGACCGTGTTGCAGCCAACACCGGCAGAGATCTCGCTGGTTCCGTGGGCGACGCCCGTTTGACCGGTGGCCGCATAGCCCATGTTCGTCGAGCCAGTCGTCACACCGACGCAGCCGTCGTAAATGTTGATGAAGCCCGACCCGGCGCTCCACGAGGTTCGGCCGCCCCACCATTTCCAACAGCCGCGATAAGACGGCGTGGCATACGATTGATTCAGTCCGCGAAACGCCATCGCAAGGTCTTGCAGTTCGCTGACAACGGCCTGCTGGACGCAGGACAGTCCCGTGACCACACCGAGCACGGCGATCGTCAACACCAGGATCAGTTCGGCGGACAGGATCATTCCGCTCTCGTTTTCAACCAGTTCGTTCCACAGTGCCTTCATGGGAGGAGCCTTTCTTCAAACGGGGAGCGCGACCGAATCGGCAATCTGACGCACGACGCAGATGCCCGGTGGCGCGGGATGCCAGGCGGAGGCCACCGGCCCGACGAGGCGGCAGGGCACTCACCACCCGCCGCCGAATCGACTCGCGGGCGAGACCGATTCGACGACGGATGAAGAGCCGTGCCGACCTCGTCGGCGGGGCGTAAATGGTGACCGGCGGATGCCACACATCCGCCGGTCGCTCAACTCAGCGCAGAAGCGGTCTCTCAGGTCGCCACACACGCTCGAACTGCCAGGGAGAATCGCGACTGATCGCGGTGAGCGAGGTCGCAGGCAGGACGCGGATCGGAAGGCGGTCGCGCGATGTCGATCGGCGTGGTCAACGATGAGAGAGCATGCTCTCTCACCGCCTGCACAACCGATCCACTCCGGATGACCGCGACGATCCGCGTTTCTGTCATGATCGGCATAGATCGCAGACGCCGTGCCATCGCGACGATCGCTACAGCCGCTACAACCGGATCGTGGCATCGAGACCGTTGGCAGCTCAGTTGTTGTGGCAATTGTTAGTCGCTCGGCGAGTTCGGATCGCAGCGGTTGATCCCGAAATACTGTTCGTCCCGATTAGCGCGGTGATAACGATTGTGTCAATTCTCCTGAACGAAGCGATTGGCGCGATCGTCCGATGCGAGCCAACGCGATGACAAACCCCACTCGCGACAACACGATTCCGCAGTTCGTTCAGCGGAGGCAACCAGTCGTGGCCGAGAGACTGAACACTGATCTCCGCTGATCTTCACTCATTCAGAATCAGCGAAGATCAGCGTCAATCAGTGTTCCAAATTCATCGCACCCGGCGAAGAAACGAGACGCGACGCTGCCGCCTCGCTGCTTCCTTCCGTGAGATTTCGTGCCTTCCATGGTTCAAATGAAATTTCTGCGAGTGCCGCCGTGAAGTTGTTCAACGCGGTCCGGGTTCTGTATTGTCTGCGGCCCACATCGGCTTCGAGACACGAGACCGCACCGGTTGCGAGTCATGGTGATCGAGAGCGGCCTTTCCGCCGAGTCGGTTTCGAGAACGCAAAGGGATGACATGGCGCGGTGTTTGGTCACGGGAGGTGCCGGTTTCATCGGCAGCCATCTCACGGAACGGCTGTTGGAGTTGGGGCACGAAGTCGTCGTGCTCGACAACCTTTCGACGGGTCGCGCGGCGAACCTGGCTCACTTGGAAGGGCACGCGCGCCTGACGATTCGCGTCGGATCAATCACGGACCCGATCCTGCTTGCCGAAGTGATCACCGGTGTCGATGTGATCTATCACATGGCTGCTGCGGTCGGCGTGAAGCTCGTCGCCGACGATCCCGTCCGGACCATCGAGACCAACATCTATCCGACCGAGGTCTTGCTGCGACTGGCCGCCCAGGGAAAGCAGCGTGTGTTTCTCGCCTCGACCAGCGAGGTCTATGGCAAGAATCCCAAGGAGCGGTGGACGGAAGAGGAGGATCTGCACTTCGGCCCCACGTCGCGACCGCGCTGGGCCTACGGATGCTCGAAGGCGATCGACGAGTTCCTGGCGCTGGCCTATCACCGCAAGTTCGGTCTGCCGGTGGCCATCGGCCGGTTCTTCAATGTCGTCGGGCCGCGACAGGTCGGTCACTACGGCATGGTGATCCCGCGCTTCGTCGATCAGGCGCTGAGCGGCGGCCCGGTGGTCGTTTACGATGACGGCGAGCAGGTGCGCTGCTTCGGTCACGTGCGGGAAGTTGTTGAGGCGGTGATCGGTCTCGTCGAGACACCGGCCGCGCACGGCTCGGTCTTCAACATCGGCAGCGACGAACCGGTTTCGATTCGTGGTCTCGCCGAGGAGATCATTCGGCGAGTCGATCCGAAAATCGCGATCGAGTTCCTGCCGTATCGCGACGCTTATGGAGACGACTTCGAGGACGTGCG
>JAYUFF010000599.1:0-1813 GCA_043738825.1 Schlesneria sp. | reverse complement strand
CCGAGATGCCCGAGTTGTCTCCCACATTGAACTTCAACCAGACGCCGGTCTCGTCGATGCGCGAAGTCGAACCGCCGCCACTTGGACCGCGCGCGTCTTCGCGAGGCCGCCCGGTGCGCGGTTGATCTTCAAAATCGTGCCCACCCTCGCGCGATCCGCGAGGTGGCCGGTCCTCGAACGAACGTTCGCGCGGCGGCGGACGGCGCTGCTGACGAGGATCGTCTTCCATGATGCGTTCCGGCGAGCGACTGCTCTCACCCGCCAAGAGGTGCATCAGCGCGGAGACAATCTCACCGGGAGCGTGTCCCGCTTCGATCAGGTCTTCCAGCAGTTTGTCCTGCGGCTTGTACTCACCCGCCTGAATCGTGTTGTGCAGCGATTCGACCAGCCGGCTGGCGTGCTTCTGTTCGAGGTCTTCCAGACGCGGCACCGAGATGCGCGGAATCTTCGACTTTGTGAACCGGATGACCTGCTGAAGACGACCGAATTCGCGACCGCTCACCAGACTGATGGCCTTGCCACTCTTGCCCGCCCGCCCGGTGCGGCCGATGCGGTGGACATAGTCTTCCGGGTCGTGAGGCAGCTCGTAGTTGAAGACAATCTCCAGGTCATCGACATCCAACCCGCGCGCGGCGACATCGCTGGCCACGAGCAGTTCGACCTTGCGGTCGCGGAACCGTTTCATGGTCCGCTCGCGCATCGGTTGAGTCATGTCGCCGTGCAGCTTGTCGGCCGCGTATCCGCGAGCGATCAGCGCCTCGGTCAGTTGATCGACCTGAATCTTGGTGAAGCAGAAGATCAGGCCGTAACGAACCTCGTGCAGATCGAGCAGCCGGCACAGCACCTCGGTCTTCGAGCGATAATCGACCTCGACGTAGCTCTGCTCGATGGACGGAATCGTCAGCGAGGTCGCTTCGATCTTCACCGTGACGGGATCGTTGGTGAACTTGTCGATGATCTTGCGAATCGGCGGCGGGACGGTGGCCGAGAACAACACGATCTGCCGTTCTTTCGGAATCGATTCGAGGATCTTCTCGATGTCTTCGCGAAAGCCCATGTCGAGCATGCGGTCGGCTTCGTCGAGCACGACCATCTTGACTCCGTCGAGCTTCAGCGTTCCCTGTCCGATGTGATCGATCAACCGGCCGGGGGTGCCGATAACAATCTGCGGTCCCGCCTTCAGCCCGCGAAACTGATGGTCATAGCTCTGACCACCAAAAATCGGCAGCTCGCGCACGCCCTTCTTGAAGGTGGCCAGCTTGGCGATCTCTTCGGCCACCTGCGACGCCAGTTCGCGCGTCGGGCAGAGCATCAGCACTTGAACCGCTCGATTGGCCGGATCGACCAACTCGACGGCGGGGATGCCGAACGCAGCGGTCTTGCCCGAGCCGGTCTGCGACTGCCCGATGACATCGTGCCCTTCGAGGATCGTTGGAATCGCTTCGGCTTGAATGGGCGAGGCTTGCTCGAAACCCATCTTCTCGACGGCGCGCAGGAGTTCGGGCGACAGGCCCAGTTCGGAAAATAGTTTTTGTGTCATGACAGCACTTTACCGGGATCGGCCACTCCATCCCAGCACGCCGCCTCACGCAGGGCCGTAATTCTCAAATGCGGCTCGATTCTGTTCACGTTATGTCGATGAGAGGCATCGGAGAGGGCGGATCGGTGTGCTGATTGGCACTTCACTCGCAAGCCATTCACGTTTAGCCGCAATGCCAACGGCGTGCGAGACGATTCACGGTTGGCCCCCATTCGCGCCCACGCCGTTGGCGTTGGGGCTAAACAATTCTTGGATGACCGCGTTGAGCTACAC
>JAYUFF010000598.1:0-1817 GCA_043738825.1 Schlesneria sp. | reverse complement strand
CCTTGGGGTGCCACGGTCACGGCTTTGCGTGGCCGTGTATTCGCTGTCACCGAAGCACGGCCACGCAAAGGCGTGACCGTGGCACCCAGAAAACAAGTGACTTCGTTTCGGATCGCCTCTACGAGCAAGCCGCCAACAGACGACACTGACGAGCAGCGCGATGGCCGCAGCCAGCCAGACCCCGCACAGGATCGACAGCAGAAAAGCGTTTGTCGCGAGGCCGCAGGCGATGCCGAGGCACATCGCAAACGATGTCTGATGGGGTGAGCAACCGCGCGCGAGTGAGCGGCTGGTACTCGCCTCCACGACTCGAACCCAGCCAACCGTGGCGATGAACCAGACCGGCGCGGCACACGCCAGCGCGATGAGCGACCTCGCGGCGACAGTCTCCAGCCACGCCACCGGCACGACATTCAACGACGAAGTCAGGCCGAACAAGACCAACGGTTGCAGCAACGCCCAACCGCAGGCCGCTGCTGCCAGATGACTCCCGTGCAGATCGCGACCCAATGTGGTCGAGCGGCTGGCAAGCAGCCCCACGCCCACCATCAGACACGCGGCTGAAACGAACTCGCGCTGTTGGCCCCACGTCAACAGCCACGGCAACGCGGTGGAGACGATCAGCAAACCGATCAACGCACCACCGGCAAACGCCGGGATCGACTGGTTGGGGCGCAGTCGCGCCCAGCCGTTGCGCACCCATTCCCTCGGCAACTGTCCAAACTGCATGGCGTCCCTGCCTTCTTTAATGCCGTCCCGAACCCGCAGCCAAACCGGCGGCCAGTTCAGAACAGTTCGGCAGGTTCTACCGGAAGGCAACAAACGGGAGCAAGAGCGATTGCGGATCAAAGTCCCGCAGGCGGCACTCGATGAGAGATCCCGAGCGAGGCCGAGTGAGGTCTCGCGACTTCGACTGTGATGGCTCGGTCACGGAGTTGAGTGCAAAGTGAGAAGTGATCAGTGCCAAGTGCAAAGTGCAAAGCGTTCCGCTTCGTCGCCCCAGGGAATGAAACGACCCTCGGACAACAGGAAGTGAAAGCAGTTCGAGTTGGGAGCAGGCTCCGCTTCGCTCCCACTTTGCAATTTGCACTGATCACTTTTCACATTGCACTCATTCTTTCACCCCGATCCGTCACAGCAGAACTATTTTGTCTTGCGGGCCTTGGTTGTTTTGGCTGACTTCGTTTTCAGCAACTCAGCCAGTTCGTCTTCGGCGACGACCCAGCCGCGACAGTCGGAGCTGCCGCAGAGGCATTTGATCGCGCCGTAGGCACTCCACTGATAGTCGATCGTCAGCTCGGCTCCCTGAGGAATATCGGTCAGGGCTTCGACCATGACTTCGGCGGGTGCCGGTGTGCCATCGTCGTAGACGACATCGAGAGTTTGCAATTGGCTGTTCGGTGTGCAGCAGTGATTGAGGTATCGAAACGGGGCCTGCGGTTCGAGCGACAACAAGTCGCCCAGATCGATGCAGTACGACGAGGCGTACTCGGGATCGTCGATGACCCTCCCCTTCACGCGACCCAGGTCTGTTCCCGCTGAAATATCCTGTCTGGCAAAGACGCCGCGTCCAAACGGAACCTTGCCCACCCGCACCCACTGACTATCGACCGACATCGTGTCTCCTCGTTGAATCCTGGCGAGATCGCCGCTGAGCCGCCCAAGACGGTCCCGCGAAAGGGGGACACGATAGCGGCGTCGCGCGGCGAGTCAACCAAGTTCACGGAAGTTGTCAGGGCCATCACCTTGTTGAATCAGGGAGATTGTGTGCCACGGTCACGGAGCTTAGACGTGGTAGTGAATACGGAATACCAAAA
>JAYUFF010000597.1:0-4851 GCA_043738825.1 Schlesneria sp. | reverse complement strand
AACCCAGACCGCATGCCAGAACCGTCGCTGCCACGCGAACGGCAACACGCGCTCGGGCGAGACGTGCTTTGCCTGGCTCTCCGCCGACTTCACGACCAGCGGCTGATACTCACCGGCCGACGAGTCGATCAGAGACAGAGTGAGATAGAGGTCTTTGGCTCCCGTCGAGCGATCGACCAGCCGCGCCGCATCGGGCAGCGTCGGCCGACGATGGACGAGCAGAGCCAGTAGTCCCGCCAGAACCGGTACGGCGGCAAACGCCAGCCACGTCGTCTTCGTTAGGACGAACCACTCCACCATGGGCCACGGCCATCCGTACAGGAAGGCGAGAAACGTCCCCCACGTGTTGTTCGGTCGGTCGAAAACCCCCGGCGCGAGACCCGTCAGCCGCGCGGTCAGCAGCGCCGCGGCGAAGACTCCACACAGGACGATGAACGCCCAATAGAAGCTCCGCCCCACGGCAGCCAGCCTCATTCGCTGGGCGACTTTCAACAGCAGTTTGTAAGCGACGGATGATTCAGCCATGGGAACCTCGCATGGATCAGAGCGGCAAGAGCGGAACAACCGACCAAACGTGAAACGACCAACCAAAACAGACATCACGCGGAACTTGCCGTCGAAACAGACAACGGTTCGATCGCGGTGATGTGGAGTAGCGAACAGATTTTGAACGCGGCGGGCACACCATCATCAGCAACATCGATCCCGACAAACAGATCGGTACGAGTCAGCATCGCCATCTCTGGATGCCGGACTTCGTACTTCAAGCCGCTCGACATCACGACGCGAAACGGCTGGAAAGGACGCTGCGTCAACAATTCTCGAAAAGTTTGAACGGTCATTGGAACTCACCCCAACCTGCCGGGAGACGTTTTGTCTCAAGATCGACCGGCAGCAGCTTAGCCGTCGAACATTTCTTCGGCAAGCGGTTTCTTTCGGACGGTGGCCAACTTGGCAAAGTTCCCGGCCGATTGAAGGCGTCGGCGGGCGTAACTCACGGCTCCGTCCCGTTTGAAGTTGCAAAGAATGTAGGGTGGGACCAGCGGCGATTCGCCGCGCCGGCCCACCATCAATTCTCGAAGGTTTGTCATGGTGGGCCGGCGCTCGAAGCGAGCTGGTCCCACCCTACTTTGAAACTGGGAAGAGCCGTGGGGCGTAACTCGGAATCGGGTCTACTCGCTTGTTGAATCACGTAGAGTGAGCGTCCCGCTTGTCCGTCTTTGCCGTTGGAAAACGGGCAAGCCAGAGGCATCCCCGACGCGATTCAAGAGGCTGCTGGGAGTCACCTTCGTCCCATCAGCCATGCACGCGACCTTGGACTTTCAGTGACGATCCCGCGTCGAGCAACCGCATGGGCAACGAGTCGGTTCACACCCCGCGAAGCCTCTCGCGCGGCGGAGACCGGTCGCTCACAACAGGTGTCGTGAGCGTCCGCGAGTCGGTATCCTCTGCCGAGGCTCTGTCTCTTGTTCTGTGCCGCGTAACAGCCTGTTGAAAAATGTAGGATGGATGCCCCGTCCGTCCGTTATTCCAAGTGAAATGCACGGACGGGGCGTCCATGCTACGGCTTTTTCAACGGGCTGGTCAGAGGGTCGCCATGAAGCATCGCTGCGGATCTGTTGTCCGGAAGGTCGTGGCTGTCGTCCTGTTCGTTGGATCGGCGCGGGGGGACGATGCGATCGACTATGTGCGGCAGATCAAACCCGTGCTGCGCGAGCGGTGCTATGCCTGTCACGGCGCGCTGAAGCAGCAGGCCAAGTTACGGCTCGACACGGCGGCACTGGCGGTGAAGGGCGGCGAGAGTGGCGCGGCGATTGATGTGGCGAATGCCGCCGGGAGTTTGTTGCTCACGCGAGTGACCTCGCACGACGAGGCGGAACGGATGCCGCCCGAGGGGGAGCCGCTGAGTGCCGCGCAGATCGCGCTGCTCAAGACTTGGATCGCTCAGGGAGCCAAGGGACCGGCCGACGAGCAGCCCGAGCGAGACCCGCGCGATCACTGGGCGTTCAAGGCTCCGGTTCGGCCCGTAGTGCCGCAGGTGGTGGATGCCGGGTGGAGCCGCAATCCGATTGATGCGTTCCTCGCGGTGGAGCATCAGCGACGGGAACTCAAGCATCAACCACTTGCCGACAAACGGGTCTGGCTGCGAAGAGTCTCGCTCGACCTGATTGGCTTGCCGCCGACTGTCACGGAACTCGATGCGTTCATCGCGGACCAGTCACCACAAGCCGACGAGGCGGTCGTCACGCGGTTGCTCGACAGCCCGCAATACGGCGAGCGCTGGGGTCGCCACTGGATGGACATCTGGCGCTACAGCGACTGGTGGGGGCTGGGGGCCGAGGTTCGCAATTCTCAAAAACACATCTGGCACTGGCGCGAGTGGATCATCGAATCGCTCAACGCCGACAAGGGCTATGACCAGATGCTGCGCGAGATGCTCGCGGCCGACGAGCTGTACCCGAACGATCTCGACCGGCTGCGGGCGTCCGGGTTCCTCGCGAGGCAGTACTTCAAGTTCAACCGCACGAGCTGGCTGGATGAGACGATCGAGCACACGTCGAAGGCGATGCTCGGGCTGACGTTCAACTGTGCCAAGTGTCACGATCACAAGTACGACCCGTTCCTCCAGACCGACTATTACCGACTGCGAGCGATCTTCGAGCCGTACCAAGTCCGCACCGATCTGCTTCCCGGCGAGAGCGACTTCGAGCGGGACGGCCTGCCGCGCGCGTTCGACTGCAACCTCGACGCGCAGACGTTCCTGCACGTCCGGGGCGACGACCGCAATCCCGACAAGAGCCGCGTCATGGAACCGGCCGTCCCCGCGTTTCTGTCTCACGACACGTGGCAGGTGGAGTCGGTGTCGCTTCCACCGGAGGCGACTCAACCCGGCCTGCGACCGTTTGTCGTCGAGAGTCATCTGAAGGCCGCCGAACAAACGATTGCTGCGGCGCGGTCGGCATTGGAGACCGCTCGGAAGAAATTGACCGAGTCCGAACGCGAGGTGAAGCTCGCGACCGAGACGAAGTCCGAGGTCAAGCCGACCGACGCGGCGCAGACCATCGAGCAAGCGAAGCTCGCCGTCGCCATTGCCGAAAAAACGTTGGCCGCTGCGGAAGCGCAGCCGCCTGCGATCCGTGCGCGGGCGGACGCAGAGAAGGCTCGTTACCAGCAGCCTCCCGCCGACAACGCCGCCTTGCTCGCCCAGCAGGCGGTCAAGTTGGAGCGTCTCGCGGCCGTGGCCAAAGCGGAGGAAGCGGCGGCTCAGGCGGAGATGGAGTTGGTTCGCGCGGCCGCCGACAAGAAGGCCGAGTCAGAGAAGAGGTTGACCGCGGCGCGAGCGGCCATCGACACGGCACGTCAGGCGGTCGAGACACCCGCCGAGAACTACACGCCGCTCAGTGGTTCGCTGAAGACGCTGGAAAATAACTTGGAAAATGAAGAGTCGCGCCGCAAGCCGTTCCCCGCGACGAGCACCGGCCGCCGCTCGGCCTTCGCGCTCTGGCTGACCGATCCGAAGCATCCGCTGCCGGCGCGAGTGGCCGTCAATCACATCTGGATGAGACACATGGGCCGACCACTCGTGCCAACCGTGTTCGACTTCGGCCGCAAGGGGATGCCGCCGACTCATCCCGAATTGCTCGACTGGCTCGCCGTCGAACTGATCGAACACGGCTGGAGCATGAAGCACATCCACCGCCTGATCGTCACGTCGCAAGCCTACCGCATGTCGTCGTCGAGTCTCGGAGCCTCACCCGAAACCATCGCTCACGATCCCGACAACCGGTTCTACTGGCGAGCCAACCCGATCCGCATGGAGGCTCAACTCGTTCGCGACAGCCTGCTCCATCTGGCGGGCGAGTTGGACCTGACTCGCGGCGGCCCTTCGATCCCGGCGAACGACGAGACTTCAAAACGACGCAGCCTCTACTTCGTTCACTCGCACAACGAGCACCAAAAGTTCCTCTCGATGTTCGATGATGCCAGCGTGCTCGATTGCTACCGCCGCGCGGAGAGCATCGTCCCGCAACAGGCCCTCGCACTGGAGAACAGTCCGCTGGCCACCGTCATGGGCGAGAAGATCGCTCAGCGCCTCGCAGCCGCCAACCCAACGGCCACGGACAACGAATTCATTCGCGCCGCGTTTTTGACAATACTGTCGGTCGAACCTTCGTCGGAGGAACTGGCCCTCGTGACAGATGGACTGACTCGACTGACTGTTGTCGCGAGGGAGAAGAATCGTCCAAACCCCGAGGCCCACGCTCGAACTAGCCTGATTCAAGCTCTTCTCAATCACAACGATTTCGTGACAGTTCGATAGACCTGCAAACGTGGCCATTTTGTGGCTGAAGGATGATGAGCCTGCTTCAGCCCGGAGGGCGGGAGATGGTAGCCCACGGCGTGAGCCGTGGGGAATTGGCAGCAGATTCCGCTAGCCCGGAGGGCGACACATTGATGGTTGTCGAAGACTCATCGAAGAAGAAGTACCGCCCTCCGGGCTCAATATGACATCTTGCGACTCAACCCACGGCTCTCGCCGTGGGCTATCATCTGCCGCCCTCCGGGCTGAAATAGGAAAGATAATCACGTCCATCGGGTTACCACTGTTGGTTAGTGCCGTAAGTTTAGGAGCGTTCCATGACCTCACACGACACCTGCAATCATGGCCACCATCGGAACGGCGGCATCCACCGTCGAGCCTTCCTCGCCGACATGGGGATGGGATTCACCGGTCTCGCACTGGGAGCGATGTTGGCTCGGGATGGCGTTGTTCGCGCGGAGACTTCGACCGCTTGGGAGCCGCCGGATGGTCAGGCTCACTTCGCGCCGAAAGCAAAAAACGTCGTCTGG
>JAYUFF010000596.1:0-4852 GCA_043738825.1 Schlesneria sp. | reverse complement strand
CCTTTGGCGTTGAGCGACTTCTGCACGTCGGCCCACTTCCACGAGCGGACCTCGTCGGGTGGTGGCGGTTCGGTCGAGGAGACGTTGACGACGATAACCCGCTCCAGCTTCTCGCGAGTTTTGAACTCGGAGATGTCTTTCGCGAGTCGGGCCACCGCTTGAGCAGCCGTCTCCTTGCGAGTCTTCGCAGCGGCGGGACCGGCCAGCGAATCGATCGTCGCTCCGACGTTGACCAGCGTTCCGGGGCGAACGTTCTTGTCGAACTTGGCCAACTGCGGCGCGACGGCCGACAGCATCTGCGGGCTGAAGACTTTGGACTGCTCCAGCAGCACCTGAGCCTCCGCCGAGTACGATGTCTCGCGTATCTCGTGACCGCCGATGACGAGTTCGTCCCACTGAACGAGGTCGAGTCCCGCGAACGGTGGCAGCGCGCTGACCAGTCCCGTCGTGTCCGCAATCCCCTTCCGCAACGCACACAAGCCGACCACGACCGTCGTCGCCACACCGCCCCAAGCCCCCACCAACCAGACACCAATCTTTCGCTTCGCCATTCCCGCTGCCCCAATCCTGTGGTGACGTGCCCGACAAAAATCCGAATCAGGAGAGCCGGGTGGCGTAAGCCCCCCGGATTCTTTGCTTCATCGCAAGAGTCCGAGGGCTTACGCCACCCGGCTCTCCACTTCTGTCGGTCACGTCTGTGGTGAATCTCTGTGAGTTGTGAACGCTGCGTGTGTTCGTCCCAAAGTAGCCATCATCGCTCCGCGTGATGAGCCTGCTGGAATCGGACGCACACTTGTGAAAGGCTCATCACGCGGAGCGATGATGGCTACTTTGGAATAACCGAATGACCGCCGCCACTATTTCGGCAGTTCCGGAGTCGTGTGAGCCGGATAGCTCGCGCTCGCCAGCCCCTCTTTCAAGAACGTGACCAGATCGGCCGCTTGGGCGTCGGTCAGCTTGAGCGGAAAGAGTTCCTCATCGAGCTGCGGATGAGGCGTGCCACCCTTGTTGTAGTGCGCGACGACCTCTTCCAGCGTCTTCAGGCTGCCGTCGTGCATGTACGGTGCCGAACGGGCGATCTCACGCAGCGTCGGGGTCTTGAAAGCTCCCTTGTCTCCCGCCGATTTGTTGATCGCCGCGCGACCCTCGTCGGTGCCGGGAACTCCGATGTTGTGGAAGCTGTTGTCGGTGAAGCTCGCGCCGGCATGGCACGCGCTGCAGTTGGCCTTGCCGAAGAACAGCTTCATCCCGCGTGCAGCGGACTCAGACAACGCGGCCTTGTCGCCCGCCTTGAACTTGTCGAACGGAGCGTCTCCCGACAGCACGGTTCGCTCGTACGCGGCGATGGCCTTCGCCATGCCATCCGAAGTCACGTCGGTTCCAAACACCTGCTGAAACTGTGTCTTGTAGCCTTCGATCGCGTTGAGCTTCTTCACGACCTCATCGAGCGACATCTTCATTTCAATCGGGTTCTGGACCGGCCCCATCGCCTGATCTTCCAGACTCTTGGCTCGCCCGTCCCAGAACTGCAACTTGCCGTAGGCCGAGTTGATGATGGTCGGCGAGTTACGACCACCCTTTTGGCCCTCGACACCCGTGGCGAACTGTTCGCCATTGCTGAAGCCCTTGGCCGGATCGTGGCATAAGGCACACGACACCTTGTTGTCCGCCGACAGTCGGCCATCGAAGAAGAGCTGCTTGCCGAGAGCAATCTTCTCGGGCGTGGACGGGTTGTCTTTGGGGTGCGAGACGGGTGGCAAGCCCGCCGGTTCGGCGGCGGCCAACCAGTGGGAAGCCGCTACGGTGAGAACCGCCGCAGTCAATGATGCCAATGCCAAGCGTCGAAACATGGTGGGAACCTCATGGTGAGTGGGTTGAGTTGCAGGTGGGAGCCCCGACAGTCACCGGGGCAACTCGCGGGCGCGTCCAAGGCTTGAAGTCCGGCTTGGCTTTGTTAGCCGGACTTCCCTCCGCGAGGACACCGTCCGGAGAGAAGTCCGGCTTTCGGAAAAGCCGGACTTCGAGAGAGTCGAGCGACATTCTTGGACCGATAGTAGTCGCTTTCAAGGCTCAGCCCGACAATCTCTCTCGATGAGGCGATCCAGCAACCCTCAAACTTCGGATTGACCGAAAAGAGAGGTCCGCCTAACTTCCCGCCCTTCCCTCTTCCCAAATCAGGTCTTCGTTCCATCCGTTCTCGTGCGGAGACGCATCGTGCGCGCGTTGCCAGTTGTTCGTATCGGCTTCGTGTTGCTGGCCGCCTTCGGTCTGTCACTGGTGGTGTCGTTGGCCCTGACGGTGAGGGCGGACGACGGCGCGCTGCGGGAGCGAGTCATCGTGATGAACTCGGGACGCATCCTGACCGGGCAGATGACTCGCAATGCGGGAGGCTGGCTGGTCGAACAGGCCAGCGGGCGTGTGCAGGTTCCCGAGGATCAGGTGAAACTGGTCGCCGACAACCTGCGCGACGCCTATCGCAAGCAGCGCGATGCGATTGTCGAACCAACGCCTGCCACTCACATCATGCTCGCGCAGTGGTGCATCTCGTACCGGCTGTACGACGAGGCTCGCGACGAACTGAAAAAATGTCTGAAGCGCGATCCCGATCACGAGGAAGCACGCAAGCTGCTGCGCCGACTCGATGACTCACTGGCCGTGAAGCCCGTCGCGGCAGTGCCGACGGCGCTGTTGCCGTGGAAGACGGCCGACGGCTTCGTTGTCCCCGAGGTCGAGTCGTTGGGTGGTCTCTCGAAGGAGACGGCCACGGCCTTCACCGCGCGAGTCCAACCGCTGCTGATGAACAAGTGCGGCAATGCGTCCTGTCACGGCTCGGCCTCGGAGAGCGGGTTCAAACTGCACTCGGTTCGCTTCGGCTCGAACGGCCATCGGTTGTACACCGAGCGGAATCTGGCCGAGCTCCTGCGCTACATCGACATCAAAGACCCCGCGCTCAGTCCACTGATCGCCGTTCCGCAGGGAAGCCACGGCGGCTCGGCGGCGATCTTTCACGGACCACAAAGCGCCGAACAAATCAGGACGCTGCGAAACTTCATCAAGCTGGTGGCCAGGGAAAAACTGATCGAGGAGCGGGAACTGGCCCAACGACCGAGCGTCCTCGACAAAAGGAAGCCCTCGCACCGCGAAGTCGATCTTACGACGGCCACGTCAGCGGGGTCATCGCGGCGCGACACGGCCGTCGCGCCCGCCGCCGCTTCGACCAGAACCGCAAGATCACGAGTCGCGACGGCCAACGGGATCGAGGATGACTCCCCCCAACCTCTGCCCGACGATGACACGGCCATTCCGCTCGACGAAGCCTCCCACGATGCGTTCGATCCCGATCTCTTCAACCGACGATTTCATGGCGTGAAGAAAAAGGCGTCCAATTAGAGGCGGTTTCAAATTAGAGGCGGTTTCAAAACTAACCCGCAGCGTGAATGGCACTCACTTTAGGTAGCCACGGTCGCCAGACTGTGGGATTTTGCGGTCACGGTGCGATCCCCACGCTCTGGCGAGCGTGGCTACGAATCTAAAAGTGAGTGCCATTCGCCCAACACGCACGCGAGGGCTGAACGCCTGATGTCCATGATGCCCTTGCACTCGCGTCATATTAAGTTGTGAAATGTGCTTTACGGTGCGGGCAGAGGCGCGGGCGGCAACGGTGCCGGTGGCAGCTCGCCCAAGGGAGTCGGTGTCGCACCCGGTTGCTGCAAATCCCAACCGCTCGCGCCCGCGACGAACGAGTAGAGGCCCGAGTTCAGCGCGTAGGAAGCGACTTCTGAATCATCGCCTCCCCGCTTGAACTCGATCGTCCACGCGCGGTCGTTCGGGAACGTCTGCGAGTAACCCGGCTGGATCGTGTAGACGTGACCGTTCAATGAATAGCTCAGCGGACCCGGCGCGGTCTTGGGGCAGCTCAGCTTGATGTTGGCCGCCGTTGACGGGGGCGACGGAGTGAATCGCGGCAGCGAATTCGATGGCAACGAACTGCCCGGACGCGATTCGATGACGACCGGCTTGGGGCCGTTGATCACGTATGTTCTCGAAGGGCCAACCACCGGAGACTGCGTGACCACACTCGGGTACGAACTGTCGGAGGAATAGGAGTAGCCGTTGCCGTTGTTGGTGTACTGCACCACGCCTCCCGTCTGAGCTCCGCGAATGATCGTGGTCGTCGTTCCGAACACCGGCGCCGGCGTGACGTAAACCGGAACTCGACCAGCGTACCCGTAATTGTTGTAGCTCGGACGATAGGCGTAGCCGCTGTAGCCATACGGCGAACCGTAGTAGGCACCCGTGTAACCTCCCGGTGAGTAACCACTCGAATACGAACCAACTCCGTAATAGCTGCCGCTCGGGACGCCGAGGCCCCACGAACTGTGTGCCCCGTAAACACCAAGGCCCACGCCGCTGGAGTAGGGAGATCCGCCCGAATAGATTGAGCCTCCGTACCCGCCGTATCCCGGCGACGAGTAGCCATCGTAAAACTGTGCCATCGCCGACTCTGATCCCGCCAAGGCCACGACACCACCCGCTGCCATCACCAACAACATTTGAAGTTTGTTCATGATCCGCCCTCTCCGTTGGAACGACGTTTCGACCCGCAACTCAACCGGCGGCATTGTCGGCCCGTACCTCGGTCGCTGTCAAACGGCGCAGGTCACGCGGACGGACGAATTTCGACGCACGCTGCTGGCGCTGCGGTCAAACGACTCACCTCAGACTGCGTGGAGCCGGAAATCGCGGCCCGTTCTGAAGCCCAGGGCCATCGCCTTGTCGAATCTGGGGTATTGGGTGCCACGGTCACGGAGCTTCGACGTGCCCGTGAGAGTGGGAAACAGCCTTCACTTCC
>JAYUFF010000595.1:0-4853 GCA_043738825.1 Schlesneria sp. | reverse complement strand
CAGCCGTCAGTCCGTTGCGGCTCGTCTGCAACCGACTGAGCAGTTGGTCGAGCGGCTCGCTCCACCAGGCGGTGTTGTTCATGGTGGTGTCCGTGTGTGATCATTCCTCGGCAGAGCGCATTTCAAAACTCAATTTGGCTGCATGATTACCAGCCCGACGCGCAAGCGAGGGCTTCGGATGGATCGAAGGCTCGGCTCTCGCTCGCGCGTCGGGCTAGTTTTCCAGAGCAGAATAACTTTTGAGATGCGATCAAGGAATGTTCGCAGCCATGACGCGATTTAGCGAGTCACGAACGACATCAAGGTTTGGTCGCTAGCAATCTCAATAAGGAGTCGCCGCAGGCTCTTCCCACTTGACCAGCGGCATGGAGACTGCCGCCTTCTTGACGCTCGGAACGATCAGCATCGGGCAGCCCGCTTGGTGGAGAACTCCTTCCGTGACGGTCCCGACCAACAGCCCATACAGCGCACCGTGGCCGTGAGAGCCCATGACAACCAAGTCAATTTGATGCTCGTCGGCGACGGCAAGAATCTCCTCGACGGCCGTACCGCTCACGAATAACAACTCTGCATCGACCCCTTTGTCTCTCAGGGAAGAGGTCAGCGCGGCCAGCTTGCGGTACTGATCGGGGTAGGTTCCGGGGAGTGCCGTGTCTGGCGTCGGAATGAAGGCGGGAATCTCACCCATCGCCGCGAAGGCGGGGTATTCTCCCACGCAGTGCATCAGCCACACCTTGGCCCCGAACGCGCGAGCCATTTGCTCGGCAGCGGCGACGACTCGATCAGTCACATCCGAAAAATCGACAGGGACGAGCAAGTTCTTCACGGCACACCTCACAATTTTTTGCGGCCACGCCTTCACCCTCGGGAACAGACGCGGACTGGAAAGGGAGCGAGCACGCCGAACAGCTTGATCCGAGATCGCTCCACCTGTCAATGGGGGTGATCGAACCGTTCGCAATCTCGATGCCAATGCCGAGGAATCTTGAGCGAGTGGGTGCAGTCGCTAATTGGCGGTCAAACTCTTCCGGCCCGAGGGGCCATTCGTTCACCCAGCCAGGGCCAACGGCCCTGGAATCATTCCATCTCTCGTCCAAGAGGCCCAACGGGCCGGCAGTTCCCCTGCTCTCGAGGAACACCGAGCCGGGCACGAGCTGCTTCTACGGAGCGCGGAAATGAACTGTCGGCCCGTTGGGCCTCAATCCTCGAAGCGACATCTTCCCCAGGGCCGTTGGCCCTGGCTGGGTGAACGAATGGCCCTTCGGGCCGAAAACGCAACAATCACCAAATGACGACTGCACCCTGAACGAGTGGCCTGCTTCATTGAGTGGCAAGAGATCGAATCGTGCCTGCCACTCAAGGGCGAAGTCGCATCGTCCGATCATCGACGAGACGATTCAATTCGCGAGGGAAGGAGAATCAAGCGAGTCGGCGAATGGTCAATGCTCGATCACCTGACTCGGTTTCTGCCAGCTCGCGGCTATTCCTTCTTCGTTACCTTGTTCACTGAAACGGCTGGTGAAGGTTGGCTCCACGAAGCCTCTCGTGTTGCTCCCCGCATCAGAAAAGGACCGGCACTTTCTTTCTGGAAGTTGGGATTCTTCACAATCAACTTGACTCGGTATCTGTAAACATGTCCGGGCTGGACGCTGAAATCCAAAAAGCGGAAGAGTAGGTGAGTTTTTTTATCTTGATCCAGATTCGGGTGAGTGATGACCTCGTGCGGCCAGTCTTCACCGCGTCGTTTGGGCAGCAACATCGTGATAACAGGATCAGATTGTTTGGCCGGAACGACATCTTGAGATGAATAGTCAACCGCACGGAGGACATCGAGTGCCGTTTGGATTGAAACATCTTCCCATTTTGGTTCCGCAGCGTTCCCGTGATTGGTTGGTAATGATTGGCGCTCCAGATCAAAGTCAAGCAATTCAAATAACTCAGCGGCCTTTGTTTTTTCGCAACGCAGGTTGTCAGCCAGCAGACGGAGTTGATCGTCCAAGGGATACACCCCTCGAACTGATACACATTGCGATGGCGTGGGAATCCGCAGAGCGACATCGCCGCGCTTGTGGAACATCAAATCTGATGTGACTGCGTCAACGATCAGCTTCTGCACGGGAAGCCACTCGGGTTCTACGGCCGCATTTTCTGCGGCAACCACACGCCCTGAGACGACGATCAACTGCAACAAGGCGGTAGCGAGGAATGCGAGTGTTCGCATAAAGTTGTGCTCCATCGAACCCCATGGTCAAAATACCGGGTAGCCAAGTCAACCCGTTTTCAAACACGAAACATTGTGGCCGATGACGCAGGGTGGCCCGGCCATCCTGCCCACTAACTCGTCGATGAACGAGGGCCGCGCAACAACCAAAGGATCAGGGCAATAAACGATCCGACGCTAACCACCAACAGCGCGGTCCAGTGAGTTCGCTCTACTTTGACTTGCTCGTTCATCGGCACTGCGATTTGTGAGGGTTCCGGTCTCATCGCAACATCAGAGACCGGTATCGGTTCAGCGTTTGGCGAGGACTCCGGACTCTTTGCGACATCAGCGACTGGTGGCTGAATCTTCGTCTCTACCGCCGTGTTCTCGTCAAAATAAACTACAGGATTCGTGGCTCCCGGTCGGCGATCAATCACACGTCGCGATCCACAACCCGCATTGTCCTCGAAGCGGAACTGGCTCTCATCGATGGCTGCTCCAAGTTTCAATTCGGAAATTTCAACTGCGCTGTGTTCTGTGACTTCCCCGTCCTGTTGATAGTGCCACTCAGTCACGGACCTCAGATTCGGCAAGCCATCCATCAGTTCCCAGTCAACTGCTCGTCGTAATGCCAACTCACCACTTTTGCGAAAAACCTCAGACCGAACGAGTTTGCTGGGGGCACTGGGCAAGACATAGAACGCCATCTGATATCCCTTCGCCTTTGACGTCATTTCTTCAAAGCGAAACGCAAGTTCCCCCTTCTCCGATGGACTCACGCTGATGAACTTCAAATCTTCAATTGCGTCGCGAGATGGGATTATCGGATTTCTGATGATTGTCCGCAGATCCATTTGCAGCGCCACTGTCACGAGACGGAAGTTACTATTTGTGTCTTCCCAAATTTCGAGTTCACATCCATTCGGATGCCGCTGCGGCGAAAAGTTAGCCACATTGATTTGCTTCCCGTCGGCGAGAATGTCTCTTCGCGCATCCATGATTGCTATCCCGCGATTTTCATTGTAGCGCAGCTTGAGACGCAGTTTCTTATTGACGCATTCTGCGGAGAACTCCGCAGTGACCAACTGACCTCGTGGAATGGGGTGTGACAACAGACAAGTTCCACTAACACGAAAGCTCGTGTCCAGTTTCTGGTTCGACCAAAACAACTCACAAGCAGTCCTAAACTCCCCATGCTTTGTCCAGTCGATCGAGTCCTGGTTGCTCTCGGCCAGACAGCGACACGAAACGACGTGTAGCAGAAGCGCAAGCACCGATGCGACGCAGTAATTCCTCATACGGTCCCTTTTACGGAAACTCGCTGACGACCGTGAAGTCACGTAGGGCCGGTTCTACCGGCCCTTTTTCTCAAAGATTACCTGAACACTGCATGGCCGGTGGAACCGGCCCTACATAACTAACGCTATTCGTGCTGTCGAAGCGGAACCTCAGCCAGCTCGCTCTATCTTCTTGGTGGAGCTTTGCCAGACGCAATCAACGTAGTAGCTGCGTTTGCCATCGACGACCTCTTCGACCAGGCCGTGGATGTCGGTGTCGAAGCCGGGGAAACGTTGGTTGAACATGCGGGCGAACTGCAGGTATTGGACGATCGTCTTGTTGAATCGCTCGCCGGGGATCAGCAACGGGATGCCGGGCGGGTACGGGGTGAGCAGCACGCTGGTGGCACGGCCTTCCAGATCGTCGATCGCGACTCGGTCGATCTCACGGTGAGCCATCATCGCGAAGGCGTCGGACGGCTTCATCGCAGGCTGCATCACGGACAGGTACATCTCGGTCGTCACGCGGGCCACGTCGTTGGCCTTGTAGGTGTCGTGAATCTGCTGCGACAAATCCTTCAGCCCGATCTTCTCGTATTGCGGATACTGCTGGCAGAATTCGGGCAGGATGCGCCACATCGGCTGGTTCTTGTCGTAGTCGTCCTTGAACTGCTGGAGGGCACTCACCAGCGTGTTCCACCGGCCCTTGGTGATGCCGATGGTGAACATGATGAAGAACGAGTACAGCCCCGTCTTCTCGACGATGACGCCGTGTTCGACCAGAAAGCGGGTGACGATCGATGCGGGGATGCCCGTCTCGGCGAACTTGCCCGACACGCCGAGGCCCGGCGTGATGATCGTCGCCTTGATCGGGTCGAGCATGTTGAAGTCGGGGGCCAGGTTGCCGAAGCCGTGCCAGTCATCGTCGGGCTTGAGCATCCAGTCGTCCCGCTCGCCGATCCCGTCCGCCGCGAGACGCTCCGGCCCCCAGACCTTGAACCACCAGTCGCGAGTGCCGTACTCGTCCTCGACCTTGCGCATGGCCCGGCGAAAATTGAGGGCCTCCAGGATCGACTCCTCCACCAGCGCGGTGCCGCCGGGCGGCTCCATCATCGCCGCCGCCACGTCGCACGACGCGATGATCGCGTACTGCGGCGAGGTCGAGGTGTGCATCAGATACGCCTCGTTGAAAATGTTGCGGTCGAGCTTCTGCGTCTCCGACTCCTGCACCAGAATCTGCGACGCCTGTGAAATCCCCGCCAGCAGTTTGTGCGTCGAGTGCGTTGCGAAGATGATCGACTCCTTCGGTTGAGGCCGATCCTTTCCGATCGCGTGCATGTCCTTGTAGAACTCGTGGAATGTGGCGTGAGGCA
>JAYUFF010000594.1:0-4858 GCA_043738825.1 Schlesneria sp. | reverse complement strand
GGGGCCGGGGGTGAGGGGCGAGCGGTGATACCCGCCCCATCCCCGCTCATCTTCGACCGTTCACAGCACACCTGCCAAACCTTCTCCATCAACCCGTCCAGGTTCTCCTACAGCTCGACATTCGGACAACGCAGCACGAACAGCCCGCATTCTTCGAGCTTTTGAGTTCGGCGTGCGTCGTAGTCAGCTTTGTCACGATGGGTCTCCCCGTCGAGTTCCAGCACCAAGCTCGCGGCAGCACAGTAGAAATCGACGATGTAGGGTCCAACCGGGTGCTGCCTACGGAACTTGAAACCTTGGAATCGTCGTCAGCGCAGTTGCTCCCACAAGATGCGTTCGGGCAGGTTGGCGTCTTGCCGCAAATTGCGGGCTCGTTCGCGTCGGGTGGTGTCTCGGTTGCGTGGTTGCATGCTCGTACCTGACTCGCCCCTCACCCCCGGCCCCTCTCCCCAAGGGGGCGAGGGGAGGAAGAATTGCGTTCATCACTGAATCACGTTCACTGCTGAATGATCTTCAACACTTCGTCCTTCAAGCCCGGCACGACCGACAGGCCGTTGCCGCCGTAGATTGTGGCGTGGCCGGTCCAGTCGATGAATTGCCCGCCGGCCTCTTCGATGATCGGCAGGAGTGCCGCCGCGTCCCAGGCATTCATGGCCGGGTCGATCATCACATCGGCTCGGCCGGTGGCGACGAGCATGTGGCCGTAGCAGTCTCCCCAGCCTCGGGCAAGTTGCACGGAAGTCAGCAGCGTTTCGAGGGCCTCACGCTTGCCGATCGTCAGCCAGCGCGAGGGGTTCGTGTTGCAGAACGTCGCTTCGGACAGGCTCGTCACCGACGAAACCTGCGCGCGGCGAGGCTGGGCGTCACCGATCTGCCACCACGCGCCGTGACCCTTCGCCGCGTAGACAACTTCATTCAGGGCCGGGAACCGGCAGACACCAATCACGCACCGGTCGCCGTATTCCACGCCGATCAGCGTCCCGAACAGCGGCACGCCGTGGATGAACGACTTCGTCCCGTCGATCGGATCGAGAATCCAGCGGAAGCCGGTCGTCCCCTCCTTGTTTGGAAACTCTTCGCCGAGGATCGCATCGTCGGGGAAGACGGTTGCCAGACGCTCGCGGACCAGCAGTTCGGCCCCCTTGTCGGCTTCGGTCACGGGGCTGCTGTCCCGCTTCCGTTCCACTTCGAGGTCCGGGTTCTGGTAGTACCGCAAAATCAGGCCGCTCACCTCGGCGGCGACAGCCAGCGCGAAGTCGAGGCGAGAGGCTAGGTCGTCAGGTAGAGAGCGTGTCTCGGTCATGGTTTCGATCGTTGGAGGATGGGTTTCGACTGGCGAGCAGCAAGGTATTCCTCGCGCGGTCAGAATGGACTCGTTTAACCGCGTGGGCAACGCCCCGCGCGTTTGACACTATGTCCGCGCTCGACGCGCGGGGCGTTGCCCACGCGGTTAAACGAAAATACGTCAATTTCGGCCGCTTGAGGTATAGCCATCTCGGTGGATGAGATGAAGTGAGTTCGCTTGGCAAGCGGCAAATCTTGATGTACCGCACGTTGGAGGATGCTGATCTGAGAGGGCACAACCGACATGGAAAAGCAAGCTACGCGGCCCGCCTCCGCAACCTATTTTCCCCATTTGAGAGTTTCTGAAGAGTTCGTTTCAGGTTGCTCGTGGAGGTAGATCGAGTCGAGCAGGGCGGTTACCTTGGTGCCTCGCCCCGAACCTTGGATCGCCCTGTGTGACCTCGGTTCAACGACAGCCGGACTGGCCTTGGCGTTCATCGGTCCGGCTCGCCAACGCGGGCGAATGCACGGAGGAACTGAACGCCGCACATGTGAGGAGTAATGCATGACCATCTTACGCAGCGGGAGCCTCAGTCTGGCTCTCGTCGCGGCGGTCGCGATCTCGTTCGCGTCCCGCCCAACCGCCCAAGCCGACGATCATGAGGTGTCTCGTCTGGCATGGCGCAAGAACTACAAGCAGGCCTGTGAAGAGGCCGGCCGCAGGAAGCGACCGATCCTGGTGAAGATCACCGCGAGTTGGTGTGGCCCATGCCGCCAGATGCAGCAACTGACGTTTACGGACGAACGGTTGCGACGACGGCTCCGCAATGATTTCGTGCTGCTGGAGCTGGACGCCGACGAGAACCCCGACCTGATCACGGGCTTCCACGTCGAAGCGTATCCGACCACGTTGGTCGTCTCGCACGAACTGAAAATCGTGTCGCGGATGACCGGGTTCAAGTCGGCCGGTGACATGATCTCGTCACTGGAACTGGTCAAGCAGTCGCCGCTCGACGGGAACGAATCGCCGGCCGACGGGGAATCAGGCGGGTTCGACGACACGCAGGCCGTCTCGGCGCTGGCGGCCGTGAACACGCTCAAGCTCGGGTTCGACAGTTTTTGTCTGGTGAGTCTGCTCGACGAAAACCGGCTGCGCAAGGGTGATGCCAGCTTCACGACCGAGCATCGCGGGCAGACGGTCTGCTTTCACTCGGACGAGCACCGTCAAAAGTTCCTCGCGAATCCCGACCGCTTCTGGCCGGTGGCGAATGGAAAGTGCCTGGTCAGCTCCAAGGATGGCCGCGAGGCCGAACTGGGTGATCCGCGCGTCGGAGTGATCTGGCGCGGCAAGCTGTGGTTCTTCAGCGATCGCGAGACGCAGCAGCGATTCCTCGCGATGCCGTATCAATATGACGGCGGCCTGTAACGCTGAACGACGTGACGTGATGAATGCGAAGTTGTGCGGGGGCACGACAATCGCCGTGGGGCTGGGGCCTTGAAAGCCCTGACTCCGATCGCTCGCTATGGGAAGAGTGATCGGCTGTCAGTGGCAGTTTTTCATCATCGTTGCATTCCGGCGACAAACACGTGGGGTAGGTTTTCAACCTGCCCGTGTCATTGAAGCCGAAGACGGGCAGGTTACAAACCTGCCCCACGCGAATCCTCTCTTTCGGTTCGCTCACTTACTTCGCATACGGACTGACAAACCCGTCCGGCTTGACCGCCAGCAGCGAGGCATGAATCGACGGCAGGATCCGCTCGGCCGTGTTGCCCAGCAGCAGCCCTTCGAGACCTCTTCGCCCGTGCGTTCCGATGACCAGCAGATCGACTTCGTTTGCCGTGACGAAATCGCCAATCGCGTGGTCGGGCGATCCGGTGACAATCTCGATCTTCACACCCTGCTGGAGAGTCCGATAGTCGGTCTGCACCAGTTGTCCGTGCAGTTTGGCCTCCGCATCAGCGCGCTGCCGCTGCTGAAGCGCGGCAAGCTCCTCCTCGGAGACACCGGCAATCAACAGGCTCGAAATCTGATCCTGCTCCAGCACGTGCAGGATGTAGAGTCGGGCGTCGAGCGCGCGGGCGGCCTTGATGGCGGCATGCAGGACGGGAATCGACGAGTCACTCAGATCGGTGGCGATGGCGATCTCGCGAATCTCCCGAATTTCCTCGGGCTTCACAATCCAGACCGGACACGGCGCGAAGCGGATCACCTTTTGAGCCGTGCTGCCAAACAAGAGCCGCGCCGCCTTGTCACGATGCCGAGTCCCCATCACGACCAGATCGTGCTGGTTCTCACACGCCTCCTTCGCCAGTTCCTCCCACGCCGAGCCGAACCGAACAGCCTTGTCCGCCGCGATGCCGCGCGCGTTGGCGGCACTCACTTCGACATCGAGCAGTTCGCTCGCGATGTCTTCGACCGTCTTGAGCAGGTTCTGGTGATCGCGTTCGATCAGCGTGGCCGTTTGCGCCGAGATTTCGAGCGCAGCACAAAATGTCACCACGCCTCCAGAATGAGCGGCGAGTTCAAGGGCCTGACTGATGGCCGCCCGCGTTTCGGGGCCGAACTCTTTCGAGACCGCCCGGTCTCCGTGGTGCAGATCGACGCCAACCAGAATCTTCAAATACTGCGACATGGTTTGATGATCCAGGCCCGATGGCGTCAGAAAGTCAGAACACTGATCTTCGCTAATCCTCACTCATACAAATCAGCGAAGATCAGTGTCAATCAGTGTTCCAAACTCTTCGCGCACGGCGAAGAAAAGAAATGTATGTAGCGAGGATGGAGAGGAACAAGTCTGGACATCACCCCGCACGGCGTTCTTCGACGTTTTCGGCGGGCAGTGAGGCGTGGCGGGCCGGCAACCAGACTGGCTCGACCTCGTGCTTTTGGAACATCTGGGCGTAGTGCATGTGGCTGGTGAAGACCAGCAACTGCTGTCCCTCGCGGGTGAAGTCGAGCAGTGTTTCGACGGCCGCTTCGGATCGCTCCTGGTCGAAGTTGACCGTCACGTCGTCGAGGACCATCGGCAGTTCGACGCCGTTGTTGGCGAAGGCTTTCACCATCGCGAGGCGGATCGCGAGGAACATTTGTTCTCGCGTGCCCCCGCTCAGTTTTTCGGCCGGTCGCGATTCGCCGCCCTCTTCGTCCACGTAGAGGTGCTTGCGGCCAAGCGGTGTCCAGAGGTGATTGTATTTGCCGAGCGTCAGCTTCCGCAGGAACGGGATCGCGGCAGCGAGCATCTCCGGTTGGTTGGCCTGCTCAAACTGAGTCGCCACGTCCTGAACCGCGTCGCTGGCGAGCGAGGCCGCGAACCAAGACTGCCATGCACTGCGCAGTTCCCCCTCAACTTGAGCCAACTCGCGCCGAGTTCGCGTGCCGCGCCGGTCGGCTTCGAGCGACTTCAATTCCTGCTTGATCGTGCCGAGTTGCTCGAAGCCCTGTTGCAGTGCGAGTTCGATTTCTTCGAGTTCTCGTGTGTACTGGCGAGCCATTCCGGCCACGTCGTTCGGGTTGAAACGGATCAGTTCGTCCTCGACCAGTGCCGTGTCGGGTTCCGATTTGACGAGATGCTCC
>JAYUFF010000593.1:0-4860 GCA_043738825.1 Schlesneria sp. | reverse complement strand
GATACCGTTGGTCGCGGCGTTGGAGACGGCCTTCCACGACACGATCCCGCCCGAGAACAAGCTCTACTCGATTCCACTCGAATGGGCCGAGCAGTACGAAGTCAAACGTTGGGGCTTCCACGGCGCGAGCCACCGATACCTCAACACCCGGATGGCGCAGTTGCTGGGACGGAACGATTTGAAGGTCATCACGTGCCACCTCGGCGGGAGCAATTCCCTCTGCGCGGCACGCGATGGAAAGTCACAGGCGACGAGCATGGGGATGAGTCCGCAGACCGGTCTGTTGCAGAACAACCGTGTCGGTGACTTCGATCCGTTCGCGTTGCCAATCCTGTTGAGAAAGACCGGCAAGACGCTGGTCCAGATTTTGGAAGACCTCTCCAGCAAGGCAGGGCTGCTCGGACTGAGCGGTGTCAGTCAGGATTGCCGCGATGTCGAAGAGGCCGCAGCCAAGGGGAACGAACGAGCCAAACTGGCTCTCGACGTGTTCGTCTCCTCGATCCGACAGTACCTGGGTGCTTATCTGACGGTTCTCGGTGGAGCCGACGTGATCGTCTTCAGCGGCGGCATCGGAGAGAACAGTCAAGTGGTTCGTGCCAACGTCTGCAAGAACATGGAATGGGCAGGGATCGTGCTCGACGACGCGAAGAATGATTCATTGCCGCGCGGTAGCGAGAGTTGCATCTCGGCACCAAGCAGCAAAACACAGATTTGGGTCGTGCCGACGAACGAAGAGATCGTGGTTGCTCGGCAAACGGAAGAAGCGCTGAGGGCGAAGGGCTGAGGGGCAAGGGACGGAGAAGAGGCGACATCATGTTTCGGTTTGAGAAGCTGGACGCATGGCAGCTTGCTATCGAATTCTCGGACGATGTCTATCGAGTCACTCGCGACTTTCCCTCAGATGAGAGATTTGGGCTGACAAACCAAGTGAGGCGGGCGGCGGTTTCCATCGCAGCGAATATTGCGGAAGGCTCAGGTCGTTCGACTGACAAGGATTTTTGCCGGTTTATCGAGATCGCTTACGGATCGTTGATGGAAGCTGTGTCGCATCTCACCATCGCCTTCCGCCAAACCATGTTGAAAGCTGAAGACCACCGAATACTTTATGAGAAATCAGACCGATTGGCCCGTGTCCTTAGTGGCCTTCGTAACAGTCGTGGAGAGTAACGGTATCCCGTTTTCTCCGCCCCTTGCCCCTCCGCCCTAGCCCCTTGGTCCCTACTTATGTTCCTCGCTCGTGTGACAGGCAGTGTGGTTTCGACGCAGAAGGTGGACGCGATGGTCGGCCAGAAGCTGCTCGTCGTCGAGCCGCTGCGCGTCAACGAAAAGGATCAGTCGGGCCTGGTCTCGACGGGCCGGACGTTCATCTGCGTCGATACGGTCGGTGCTGGCGAAGGCGACGTTGTCATGATCGTGCAGGGGTCGAGTGCCCGTTTCACGCCGCAGACCAAGCCACTGCCGATCGACTGCGCCATCATCGGCATCGTGGATTCGGTCCACCTCGGGCCGAAGTCGATCTTCGACGCGAAGGGAGGCAAATGATGTTCTTCCATGTTCCCGGATTGGAACAGAAGCAGAAGGCGGACCCAACGAAAGTTGGACTCTTCTCCCGAATCATCTCCGGTGCGCTCATCATGGGCGTGGTGATCTTTGCCTGCGTGGCGTTCTTTGTCGCCAAGGGAGAACCGGCCAAGTCACCGATGCTGGCTCTGATCGGAGCGGGCATGGCGATGATGGCGGTCGTCGTGCGATTCATCGTTCCGACGATCATCGTCAACGCAGGAAAGGCCCGGCTGAAGGAAGCGTCCGACGCGGATCAGATGAGTCAACTCGCGGGTCTCTACCAAACCAAGATGATTGTCGGCATGGCGGTTCTCGAAGGAGCCGCGTTCTTCAATTTGGTGGCATACATCTCCGAGAAGCAGTTCTGGACCTACGGCGTCGTCGCGTTCCTAGTGGGAGTGATGGCGATCTCGTTCCCGTCGCAGGGGCAGTTTGAAAATTGGGCCGAGGAGATGAAGCGGGATTTGAATTGAGAGAGTGAAGGGAAGAGGAAGACCCCTCACCCTAGCCCTCTCCCCGCAAGGCCGGGGCGAGGGGACCAAGCCAAGACAGACACAAGCAACCAACATCGAGACCAGTCATCATGCAAGCCAATGCCGAAGCCATTCGTCAGGTTGTTCAGGAAGTCCTAGCTCAGTTGGGGAAGGCTCCGAAGTCGGGGGCCGCTCCGCAGCGAGACGGTGATTGGGGCGTGTTCCAATCGGCCGATCAGGCCATCGCCGCCGCGAACGATGGGTTCAAGAAGCTGAGCGACTCGCCACTGGCCTCACGGTCGCAGGCCATCGAGTGCGTGCGCCAGATCTGTGATCAGCAGGCTGAGGAACTAGGCACACTCGAATTCCAAGAGACCAAGATCGGGCGGCTCGATCACAAGATCGAGAAGCTCAAGATCATCAAGCTCGTTCCCGGTGTTGAGTTCATGAGGACCGACGCCGTCAGTGGCGATCATGGTCTGACCGTGACCGAGTACGCGCCGTTCGGCGTCATCGGGGCGATCACTCCGGTGACGCACTCGCTGCCGACGTTGGCGGGCAACGTGATCAACATGGTCGCCGGTGGGAACACACTCGTCGTGAACCCGCATCCAAGCGGTGCCCGCATCGCCTGCGAAGGGGTGCGCCGCTTCAACAAGGCGATCTACAAGGCAACCGGCCTTGAGAACCTGATCACGATCATCGAGAAGCCGACGCTGGAGACAGCCGCTGAGATCTTCTCACACCGTGGAGTCAAACTGCTGTGCGTGACGGGTGGCCCGGCAGTCGCTCGCGCCGCGATGGAGAGCCGCAAGAAAGCCATCGTCGCCGGACCGGGCAATCCGCCCGTGGTCGTCGATGAAACTGCGTGCCTCGAAAACACGGCATCCTCGATCGTGAAGGGGGCGGCCTACGACAACAACCTCCTCTGCATCGGTGAGAAGGAAGTCTTTGCCGTCGAGGCGATCTTCGATCAACTGATGGACACGCTGCCGCGTCACGGGGCTTTTCGGTTGAACGACCGCGAGATTGATGCGCTGACGAAACTGGCGTTCACTCCGCCGACGAACCCGGGCGATCACTATCACCTCAACCGTGAGTTGGTCGGTCTCGATGCCACGAAGCTGGCCGAACTGATCGGTCTCCGCGTCCCCGCTGGAACGCAATTGCTGTTCGGTGAGACCGACACGTCGAACCCGTTCGTGCCCGAAGAACAGATGATGCCGTTCGTCCCGTTCGTCCGCTGCCGGAACTTTGCTCACGGCGTCGAACTGGCCCTCGAATTCGAACACGGCTTCCGCCACACGAGCCTGATTCACAGCCGCAACGTCCGCCACATGACCCGCATGGGCCGAGACATGGACACGACGCTGTTCATCAAGAATGGGCCGTGCATGGCGGGCTTGGGCCTCGGAGGCGAAGGCTATCTGAGTTTCAGCATCGCCACGCCAACCGGTGAAGGGGTTACGAACCCGATGACGTTCACTCGCCAGCGACGGTGCGTGCTGGTCGATGATCTTCGAGTGATCTAAAGCAGAAAGATTTCGACCACAGATTACACAGATGGGCACAGATAAGACGAAGACAATCAAGGCGAAGGCATGTCAAGCAAAGACGGACACGACAAAGACCGCCTCAAATTTCTTTTCTTATCTGTGCCCATCCGTGAAATCGGTGGTCAAGACTCCTAATTGGTTTTCTGGTGAAGTCATGCAATTCGCGAAAGTCATCGGCCGGGCGACCTCCACAGTGAAGCATCCGACGTTGGTCGGATGGCGGATGCTGTTGGTGCAGCCGCTTGATCCAGCGGGCGGGCCGGATGGGTCGCCTCAGTTGGTGATCGACAACCAGGGTGGGGGCAAAGCAGACACGGTCATCATCTCGTCGGATGGCAAGACGGCGCGGGAGATGGTGGGGTCGGACAACACTCCGGCTCGGTGGCATGTGCTGGGAATTGTGGACTGATGTAGGGTGGGCACTGCCCACCTTGATCGCGTGAACAGATGGTGGGCAGTGCCCACCCTACGAAGAGACAACAGTGGATCAGGCTCTCATCGAACAGATCGTGTCGAACGTGCTGGCTCAGCTCCAGCCCGCGTCGGTGCGTGCGGTCACTGAGGCGCCGAAGTCCACAACCAAGACGACAACTGTCGAGAAGAATGCGGTCGAGAAGTTAGCGGCCATTGAACTGACGGCCTCGATCATCACGGCCGACTTGTTGGAAGAGACCGCTCGTGTTGGACAGCCGCTGAAGATTGGACGCCGTTCGATCCTCACGCCGTCGGCGCGGGACTGGCTGCACACGAAGCGAATTGATTGGAGCCGGATCGACAAGCTGGCTGCGGGCGGAAACGGATCGACGAAGGGAGCCGCGCGGTGGCAGTTGATCGTGCAGACGGTCACACCGACGGTGAAGGCGCTGCATGACGGACTGAAGCGGCAGCCGGAAGGTTGGAAGATCGAACTCGTGGGGCAAGCCGCTGAAGCGGCGACGCTCGCGATCGGATCGATCAGCAAGGCGGAACACGACGGCGTGGCAATCCTCAGCGAATATGCCGAGATCATCGCGTGCCGGGTGAATCGGAATGAGCGAGTTCGTGCGGCAGTGATCTCGGATCGGAAACAACTCGAGCTGACGATGCAGCACCTCGGAGTGAACGTGGTCTGTATCAACCCGAATGGTCGGACGTTTATTGAGATGAGGAACCTGCTGCGGGACTGTGCGGCGAAGAGGCCGGTGATGCCGGCGGGATGGTGATGCTTGGGCGTCAGACCTCTTCGCCTTTGGCTTTCGGAGCGGGGGACGTGAGTCCCCTGGTTCGGG
>JAYUFF010000592.1:0-4868 GCA_043738825.1 Schlesneria sp. | reverse complement strand
AGCAACACGACATCGGTGCGCGGGGGCTTGCTGCCGGAGTCCGAGGCCGAGGACAGATCGAAGGCGCACCGACGACTGTACAGCGTGGAACGAATCACGCGCACAATGCGCCGCGGCTTGACCGTCACCACGTCGGCGACTCCTGCGACCAATTGCCCCGTCAACTCGACGGCCGCCGCCGAACCGGTGACCAGCAGCGAGTCACGCACGACGACATCCGCGTTCGCACGTTGAATGACCAGCCCCTTCAGGCCGTCTCCACGCACGACGACCCGATCGACGAGAACGCTCGGCACGAGACTCGGCTCGGTGGACGAATCTTGAGTACTGACCATGACCATCGCAACCGTCGAAACGGAATCCGGCCCCGTCGCGGTGAATGAGGATTGCTGGACGAACAACTGGCCGTCGAGCACCTCCAAAACTTTCGCACCGCTTGGCAACTGATGGCGATCCAGCGTGAAGTGAACACCGCGCACCTCCAGCGTTCCGCCGGACAGCTTGATTCCGGCGGTCCCCTGGCCTTCGGATGGCTTGAGGGCGATGACCGGCCTGTCCTGCGAGGACGCGGCCATCACCACGAGCCGTTTGACGTTGGCCACTTCGATGTACGACAGCGGGAAGGGACCGCCTCCCACCAACTTGAGAATCGCGCCCGCATTCGGCACGGCCCGTAGGGCTTCATCGAGCGAAGGGAAGTGAGTCCCAGTCTTGGCTCCTGTACCGACGGTCAGGATCGGGAGTCCCGTCGGCTCGGCGTCTCTGGTAGCCCACGCGGGCACAGCCTCAACATCGAATTCGGCGACAGGACCAGTCGTTTTGGTGGTCGCTCCCGCCGTGTTGCCGGTCGCTGGATCGGTGGTTTGTGTGTTGGCCTCATCGCCTGGCTTGCCAGTCCCCTTCGATACCCCAGCCGCCACGGCTGCTGCCTGATGCGCCGATTTGGGGTCGGGTGCCCCAGCGAATGGGTTCGCGTCGAGGCCGACATTTCCACTGTAGGACTGGATCAACAAACCCAGTCCACCAATGGTGACGATCACTCCCAAAATGGCAACGAGATACTTCAGGGTCTCGGGGTTGAAACTCTTATTCTCGGCTTCAACATCTTCATTGACCGGCTGTCGTTTGGGAGGAAGTGGTTTGTGACTCTTGGCTTTCGCCGGTGCCGTCTCCGTCGGCTTGGGATCACTCCTGGCATCGCGTGGTTTGGTGGAACTGCGTCGCGATTCGGTCGCGATCTCTTCGTCAGCAGCCCTTAATGTCTTCGGCTTGCTGCGTCGAGTCGATTCCGTTTCCGACGGCGGGGAACTGTCGTTGGGATCGCGCGCTCGGCGCGGGGTGGAACGAGTCTCAGCCCCGTACTCTTCGTCCGTTTCGCGAGGGGCCTTTGTCGGCTTGCTGCGTCGTGTCGGTTCCGCGTCAGTTGGCTTTGAGCTGTCGTTGGGATCGCGCGCTCGGCGCGGGGTGGAACGAGCCTCGGCCTCGTACTGTTCGTCCGTTTCGCGAGGGGCCTTCGCCGACTTGCGGCGAGTCGGCGCGGACGACGACGCAACGTCATCGGGCGTGGCGTGATCTTCAACAAGATCGTCATAGTCATCGTCGTCGTCATCGTCGTAGTCATCCGGGACCGCACCGGGTTGACGGACGGTCTGCTGATTGTCGTCCGAGAGATCGTCGAAGATTTCGCGCGAGACGGCCCCGCGCGTCAGAGTCGCGTGCTTCAGATCTTCGAGTAGTTCGGCGGGGGTTTGATACCGGTCCTCGGGCTTCTTGGCCATCATCCTCTGCAAGACGGCTGTCAGTCCCTCGGGAATGTTGGGTTTGAGGACGCGAGGATCGGGGATCGGCTTGATCGCGTGGGCCTGCAGCTTGTTGGTGACGCTGCCTTCCGGATACGGAGGCTCGCCCGTCAGCATCTGGTACCACGTGCAGCCGAGCGAATAGAGGTCGCTGCGAATGTCGGCCAGCTTGCTGTTGCGAGCCTGTTCGGGCGACATGTAGTCCACCGTGCCGACGGTCGTGCCGGCACGGGTGATGTTCGTTTCGAGCGTATCATCGACCGAACGAGCCAGACCCAGGTCCGTCACTTTCACCATGCCGTTGCGCGCAATCAGCAGGTTCGACGGCTTGATGTCGCGGTGAACAATGTTCTGTTCGTAGGCATGCTGCAGCGCCGCCGCGACCTGCTTGATGATCTCGATCGACCGCTTGACGGGCGTCACCCCGCGACGCTGCACCATCTCAAACAGGTCTTGGCCCTCGACGTACTCCATCGCGATGAACAGGTAACCGTCGGCTTCACCCGAATCGTAGACCGCGACGATGTTGTCGTGACGGAGCTGAGCCGCCGCCTGAGCCTCGGCCTGGAATCGCTTGACCAGCGTCGGGTTCTGGGCCTTGTCGCGGGAGAGAACTTTCAGCGCGACGATTCGCTTGAGTTGCGTGTCGCGAGCCAGATAGACCGTTCCCATCCCGCCGGCACCGAGCTTCCTCTCGATCTGGTACTTGCCGAGCATCTTCATTTCGGTCACGGGCGGCGGCGACCCGCCCGCTCCCGCGACCACAGCATTTCCATCCGCAGTCATGGCAGACCTCGAATCGCGCCGGGAGAAATAGGGTTGGAGCTGCCGAACGCTCGACCCGCCAATCGTCTGATCCAAAACGATCCCGTCGGGAGAGACTCAATCCATGCAGCGGCCGATGAACACGACATCGTTCGGCTCCCGAGCAAATTGGACGGACGAAGAATCTGGCGAGACGGGACTGGAACCGCGAGAAGTGTAACAACCGCTCTTGCAGACCGTCAAAAGAGTGGGCCAATCCGAGACGGGCGATTCGCGCAACATCCCGAGCCAGCTCCGTGGGGTAAGCCAGAGGCTTACGGTTGGCGCAACAATAACTGCCGTAGCATGGACGCCTCGTCCGTGCGGACCATTCCAATGGCGACCACCTTTTCCGCATGGACGAGGCGTTCATGCGACGGCTGGCTCTCACCTACGGAGCGATCACGATCCTGCGGCAACGGCCTCACGCTCAATGCGACCCTCGCGGGAGAAGTCGGTGCCGGTTTGGCCCGACAGCGCGGCTTGCAGCGCTGTCGGATTCAGGGGCTTTACGAAGAAACCGTCGATCCCCAGCTCCGTGACGCGCAGCACCACATCCGGCGAGCGAGCAGAAGACATCGCGAACACGCCCGTGGAATCACCGACTCCGTTGGGCAGCAGTCGCAGTGCTTCGAGCGTGTCGAAGCCCTCTTCGCCCGCCAGATCGACATCCACCAGAATCAGGTCGTAGTCTCGCAACATGGCCGAGTAGTACGTGCTTGGACCACGGTGAGTGACATCAACCGCGAAGCCCTCGTGCGAGAGCGCATGGACGGTCAGAGCCTGCAGCACCGGATCGTCGATGAGCAACAGAGCATGCTGGCGGTGTCCCTTCACCATCAAGTTCACCTCCGTGGCGACAACCGGCTCGTCCAAGTTGAATGTGTGCAACCCAATGAGCGAGTCCGACAGCGAGTCGTCCATTGCGGGCGAGGCCTCGGCGAGGTTCAGCAACTCTTGAGACGCCTCACGGATCGTTCGCCAGTGCGGACGCAATGCCTCCGGCAACTTGGCCTCGGTCCAGTGCCAGGTGGTGTCCATCAGAGTCCTCGCGTGAAACAAGACTTTGTGACGCAATTGCGACAGTTGCCTCACCGCAGTTGTTTCGTCGGTGTCCGTTTTGTCGCGGAGTTCCCGGATCACCGAGTACTCGCGATGCAGGGCCGCGAGTTTCTCGGACATCTCGCGGGTTCGACACTCCACCTTGCGTTCGAGGTTGTTGTTCAGCGCCTCGAGCGCGGCTTCCCGTCGCGCCAGGTCGGACATCGCTTGCACACTGACGCGAACGAACGCTGCCAAACACGCCGTCTCACCGATCAGCCAGACGGCGTGTTCGCAGAGGCGGCTGAGATTCGCATCGGCCATCTCGGGCGAAGCGACCAACAACCCGACGAACAATTGACTGACAATGGCCGCCGCACCAGCCGCGATCAAAACGCGAACGTCTCTGTGGACGGACAACACGACCAACCACGCAAACAAGTGCAGATGCGTCTCCATGTGACCGGCGGTCGCGTGCAGCAATAGCGTCGAAAACAACCCCTGACAGACGGAAACCGTCATGCGCGAAGATTGCTCTCCCGGCGAACGCAGCACGAGCCACAGCGGCATGCCCGTCAAGACACCATTCATCAGCAGCGTGGTCCACAACGAGCCGACGCTCGTGATGACGGCGTTGGCCGACAGCACCAACGTCCCCAGCAACACGACGGCCCATTGAACGACCAGTCCCCAGAAGATCTGCTTGTCGAGTCCGACTCGCGCGATCCGCAATTCTTCAGCGAGTCGCTCATCCGCACGAGGAAACGGCCGGGGTTGAGGTCGTTTGGATTGGAACCATGCCAACATTGGTCGGTCTCCGCCACGTGACGCCACGTCGGCGAAAGGCCGTCGGGCAGACAGTGGTCCGAGAACCGAGGGGTCTCGCAACCGACACGTCCGCCCGAAACATAGCTCCTGGTTTGACGAGTGCCCGAAAAAGTTGTGATTGAACTCGTGACGGTCACAATGGTCGTAGCAATTCATCCGACGACATTACTCAACGGGGCCAGGAACTCAGCGTGAGGTACATGCAGATTTGCCGCTCGCCTAATGCGAGCGGCAAGAGTTGTCTTACCGTAGATTGAAGCCTGACGCGCAAGCGAAGGATCCGTTGCCCAGAGTTCTTCGCTTGCGCGTCAGGCTTCGATGGGTAAGGACCGGTGCATCAATAAGTGTCGCAATTCCAGATGTGAGCGGCACGGCGCTAGCCGCCGGTGCTGGTGC
>JAYUFF010000591.1:0-1827 GCA_043738825.1 Schlesneria sp. | reverse complement strand
GAGGTTGGGAATCAGCCTTCACATCCTCGCACGGCCACGTCGAAGCTCCGTGACCGTGGCACCCCCATTTGAAACAGGCGATGGCCCTGCCGCGAATCGCCGTTCGTGGTACGAGGCTGCCTTGTCCGATACACTCTGCCCCGCGCTTCACCTTTCGTTCTGAAGCCGTTCAACATCCGTGTCCCTTCGACGAGTGGTCCCTCATGAAAGCCGTAGCCGTTCTGCCCGGAAAGCCCAACAGCGTCCATCTGCGAGACATCCCGCCGCCCAAGCTGAACGATCAGCCTCACCCGCACGTTTGCAAGATTCCCGAAGGCCGGGCGGTGCTGGTGAAGACGCTGCAAATCGGCGTCGATGCAACCGATCGCGAGATCAACGAGGCCCTCTACGGCAACGCTCCCCCCGGCGGTGAACATCTCGTCATCGGTCACGAGAGCTTCGGGCAGGTGTTGGAAGTCGGCGCGAAGGTCACTGAGTTCAAGCCGGGAGACCTCGTCTCCTGCACCGTGCGGCGACCGGGCGGTTCGCTGTTCGATGTCATCGGCCGCAACGACATCACCAGCGAGGAGACGTACTACGAGCGTGGCATCAATCTCTGTCACGGCTATCTGACGGAGAGCTTCGTCGATGATGCCGAGTACATGGTGAAGGTGCCGCCGCAATTGAAACACCTCGGCGTGTTGTCTGAACCGGCCAGCGTCTGTGCCAAGGCGATCGAACAGGCGTACCTCGCTCAACACCGTTTGCAGGTCTGGAATCCGAAGCGGGCGTTCGTCTGTGGAGCCGGTCAAATCGGGCTGCTCGCCACGATGATGCTCAGGCTGCGCGGGCTGGATGTCTACACGCTGGCCACCAAGCCGGGACCGCATCGCAAATCCGAGATCGCCACGGCGTATGGAGCCACTTACGTCAGCACGAAGCAGGAGTCGATGCACGATCTCGCCAAACGAGTCGGCAAGCCGGACATCATCTTCGAGGCGACCGGCAATGCCGAGAACTGCTTCCGCTCGATGGAAGTCCTCGGCTTGAACGGTGCCCTGATCTGGACGAGCGTCACCGGCGCGAAGCACGAGGTCACTGTCGATGCCGCCAAGATCAACCTCGAATGGGTGCTGGGCAACAAGCTGCTGGTGTCGAGCGTCAACGGCAACCGCCGTCACTTTGAACTCGGCCTCCAAGCCCTCGCTCACGGTGAAGCAATGTTCCCCGGTGTCACCCAGCGCATCCTCACCAGCCCGGTTGCGGGCCTCGACAACTACAAAGAAATGATGCGGATGCTGGTCGAGGACAAGGAAGCCCTGAAGGTCTTTGTCAATGTCGGGGCATGATCCCAATTCCGATGATGGAGAGAGCAGGGTCGCCAGCTTGAACGAGTTCGCGCAGGTTGTGCATCGGCTGAGTGTTTCGCTGGCGAACCTCGAACTCGCCGCCAAGCCGCTGCGGTTGGACCCCCTGGCCGGGCGAGACTGGTTCGATTTGCTGTCCCGCAAGCTGCTGCCTCAACTGGCCGATGGAGCCTACTTGATCGTGGCGGTCGTCGGTGGAACGAACATCGGCAAGAGCGTCGTCTTCAACCACATCGCAGGCTTTCGCGCCAGCGCGAGCAGTCCGCTGGCTTCGGGAACGAAGCATCCGGTCTGTCTGGTTCCGACGGGTTTCGCCGAGCAGCACGATCTGCGCGCGATGTTCCCCGCGTTTGAACTCCGCTCGTGGACGAGTGGCGATGAGGCGCTGCTCAGCATCGACTCACATTGCCTCTTCTGGCGCGAACACGAATGCGTACCGCAGAATCTCGTGATTCTCGACACGCCCGATGTCGATAGCGAT
>JAYUFF010000590.1:0-4885 GCA_043738825.1 Schlesneria sp. | reverse complement strand
GGTGCCGTATGGGGCTTTGCACAAAAAATGTTGGGTGGGCACTGCCCACCACAAACGATGGTGGAATGGTGGGCAGTGCCCACCCTACATTTTTTGTGCAAAGCCCCTTACGGCACCCGGCTCGCCAGAAAAATAAGCGACGTTCAACCACCATGTCCACCTTGCTCCTCAACCCGCCGCAGCCTTTGGAACGAACGGTCAGCTCGATGCCGTCGTTTCTCGAAGAGCTATTGGCCGAGCAACAGGATCTGACGGCGGTCGAACGCTTCTCGCAGTTTCATGAAGGGGCTTCGCAACCGCTTCAGGCCCGGTACTACTCGGCCCTGCTACCGGCATCGCCGCCGGGGCCGGGCGAGCAGTATGCGTTCGAGGTGGAACTCGACAGTTGCTCGGGTTGCAAGGCGTGCGTGACGGCGTGCCACTCGCTGAACGGACTCGATGAGGACGAGACGTGGCGCGAGGTGGGATTGTTGCACGGCGGATCAGCTTTGTTGCCGGTGTTGCAACACGTCACGACGGCCTGCCATCACTGTCTCGATCCGGCCTGCATGAACGTCTGTCCGACGCGGGCCTACGAAAAAGATCCGGTCACGGGGATCGTGAAGCATCTGGACGACCAGTGCTTCGGCTGTCAGTACTGCATCCTCGCGTGTCCGTATGAGGTGCCGAAGTACAACGCCAAGCGCGGCATCGTCCGCAAGTGCGACATGTGCAGCCAACGGCTGGCGGTGGGCGAGGCTCCCGCGTGCGTGCAGGCTTGTCCGCACGAGGCGATCCGCATCACGACGGTCAAGAAAAGCGACGTGGCCGCCGACTGCGAAGTCGATTCGTTCCTGCCCGGCGCACCCGACCCGCAGTACACGCAACCGACCACGAACTACAAGTCGTCGCGCCCGCTGCCGCGCAACACGCTCCCTGCGGACTATCACTCGGTCCAGGCCGAGCACGCGCACTGGCCGCTCATCATCATGCTGGTGCTGACACAACTTTCCGTGGGAGCCTTCCTCGTCGGTCAGGTCTTGCACACGAACCTGCTCGGCTCGACAGCCCTCGCGCAAGTCTTGCCCGTTCACGCGCTGAGTGCCCTCGGTTTCGGACTGCTCTCGCTGGCGGCGGCGACGCTGCATCTCGGTCGGCCGTTGCTGGCGTATCGCGCGGTGCTTGGCCTGCGCCATTCGTGGCTCAGCCGCGAGATCGTCGCGTTCGGCGTGTTCGCGACGCTGGCGGCCGTCTATGCGGCGGTGCTGTGGTTTGGGGCGAGTCGAGTGACGAGTGACGAGAGTCGAGTGCCAGAAATCAGACAGCCGCAGGCTGTGTCTGTCTCCTCGCCCCCGCCTGTCTTTGGCGAAACGAACACAGCGGGGGAGAGGGCTAGGGTGAGGGGGCTGAACGGTGAGAACGCTTTCCCACTCGAACACGCCTCTTCTGCCGACCCTCAACCCTCAACCTTCGACCCTCAACCTATCACCAACAGACCCCCTCACCCTAACCCACTCCCCTCCAAGGCGGGGGGCGAGGGGACAAGAAACTGGCTCGTATCGTTGCTCGGAGCCGCTGTTGTGGCGGCAGGACTGACCGGCGTGTTCTGTTCGATGATGATCTACGTCTACACGCGACGCCCCTTCTGGGGCGGCTCGCGGACGTTTGTGAAGTTCTCGTTGACGACGGTCTGGCTGGGGCTGTCGGCCGTGCTGACCGTGTCGCTCGTGGCGGCCGGTCTCAGTGATTCGCTGGGCGTGGGCGAACTGATGGCCGACTACGGACGCTGGCTCTGTCACGGAGTCATCTATGTCGCCGCCGCCAAGATGTTGTACGAGGCATCGCTGTTTCGTCACCTCGCCAGCAAACAGGCGACACCGCTCAACCGTTCGGCCCGGCTGATGGTGGGCGACCTCGTGGTCTGGTCGCGCTGGCGTTTCGCGGCCGGTGTGATCGGAGGACTGCTGCTGCCCCTCGTGATGCTGAACCAACCGGCCACGGCTCCCGGAGCCACACTCGCCGCGCTCGGCTTCGCGTCGTTCGGCCTGTCGGTGCTCGGTGAAACACTCGAACGCACCCTGTTCTTCACGGCCGCCGTCGCGCCGCGCATGCCGGGAGCGTTGAAGACTTGAAGCGAAGAGATTTGACCACAGATCACACAGATGGGCACGGATAAGAGGAAGAGTCAGCAGCAGAGCTATGAATCAGAGGAGGATGGACAGAGATGGCTGTAAGTCGCGCGAGACTGAAGCACGTTGTCGAGACTCGCCATCCAAGCCTCTCACATTTCTGATTCGCGCTATTCGTGAGATTCGTGGTTCCCCCTGACTTCATTCTGCGTCTGATCCGTGCCCATCTGTGTGATCTGTGGTCAATCCTCTTCTCCAAACTCAACGAACGAAGAACGCCGCCATGACCGCCACGTTGTCCTTCGCCGATCTGCTCCATCAGCGTGACGGTTCCTACACGCGCGAGATGCTGCTCGCGCCGGGAGGATTTGGGTTGGGTGCCGTTCCGGATCGGCAGAAGCCGGACGCGACGACCGCCTCGACGTGCGGGTTCTGTTCGACGGGGTGCAGCCTGACCGTGCATCTGAAAGACGGCGCGGCGGTCGGTCTGACGCCGAACACCGACTATCCCGTCAACCTCGGCATGGCGTGTCCGAAGGGCTGGGAAGCCCTCAACGTGTTGAAGGCTCCCGACCGCGCGACCACACCGCTGCTCAAGAACGCTCACGGCAAGTTCGAGCCAGTCGATTGGGACATCGCCATGCGGACGTTCTGCTCGCGGATGAAGCAGATTCAAAGCGAACACGGTCCCGAAGCGGTGGCGTGGTTGGGGACGGGGCAGATCGCGACGGAAGAGATGGCGCTGCTCGGGTCGCTCGCCAAGTTTGGCATGGGGCTGATTCACGGCGACGGCAACACGCGGCAGTGCATGGCCACGTCGGTCGTCGCGTACAAGCAGTCGTTCGGCTTCGATGCTCCGCCGTACACGTACCAAGACTTTGAAGAGACCGACTGCATGGTTCTCGTCGGGGCCAACGTCTGCATCGCGCATCCGATCCTGTGGGAGCGGGTCATGCGCAACAAGCGGTCTCCCGAGATCATCGTCGTCGATCCGCGTCGCACCGAAACGGCGATGAACGCCACCCAGCATCTGGCCATTCAGCCGAAGAGCGATCTCGCGCTGTTCTACGGCCTCGCCCACATCCTGATCGAGAACGACTGGATCGACCGCGACTACATCGCCGCCCACACGAACGGCTTCGACGAGTTCGCCGCGCATGTGAAGCCGTTCACGCCGGAAGTCGTCGCCACCGCGACGGGCATCTCGATCGAAAGCCTGCACAAAGTCGCCCGCACGATCCACGAACGCGAACGAGTTTCGTTCTGGTGGACGATGGGAGTCAATCAGAGTTACGAGGGCGTTCGCGCGGCGCAGTCGCTCATCAATCTCGCGCTGATGACGGGGAACATCGGCCGACCGGGGACGGGAGCCAACTCGATCACCGGCCAGTGCAACGCGATGGGTTCGCGCATGTTCTCGAACACGACCGGCCTGCTCGGCGGACGCGACTTCACGAAGGAGACCGATCGCGCCGACGTGTCGAAGATTCTGGGCATCGATGTCGGAAAAATCCCGACTCAAAACAGTTGGGCCTACCCCGAGATCATGAAGGGGATCCTCGACGGCAAGATCAAAGGCTTGTGGGTCGTCGCGACAAACCCCGCGCACTCGTGGATCAACCAGCTTCAGGCCCGCGACATTTTGGAGCGACTCGATTTCCTCGTCGTGCAGGACATGTACTCGACCACCGAAACCGCGCGCGAAGCCGATCTGATCCTGCCCGCCGCCGGTTGGGGCGAGAAAGAGGGCACGTTCATCAACTCGGAACGCCGCTACGGGCTGCACAAGAAAGTCACGAAGGCTCCCGGCGACGCGCTGGCCGACTTCCACATCTTTCAACTGATCGCTCACTACTGGGGCTGCGAGGAGCTGTTCCAAGAATGGCGTTCACCCGAGGCGGTCTTCCAAATCCTGAAGCGACTGAGTGCCGGTCAGCCCTGCGACATCACCGGCATCCGCGACTACCAGCACCTCGACGAAGCGGGCGGGATTCAGTGGCCGTTCGTGGAAGGGGTTGAGGGTCGAAGGTTGAGGGTTGAGGGAACTCCGGTCCCCTCGCCCCCGTCTTCGGGGGAGAGGGTTAGGGTGAGGGGGCCGAACAGCGAGAACGCTCCGTTGAACACGAAAGACCTTCATTCCGCCTCAGATAGCTTCGTTGCAGCGCCATCCACCGACAGCCCCCCTCACCCTAACCCTCTCCCCCCCAAGGCGGGGGGAGAGGGGACAAGAGTTTCTGACCCTCAACCCTCAACCTTCAACCCTCAACCTCCCACCCAACGCCGCCTCTTCGAGAACGGCCGCTACCACCACGCCGATGGCCGGGCGAAGTTCTTGTTCGAGGCTCCGCGACCGATGCCCGAGCCGCCTTCCAAAGAGTTTCCCCTCATTCTGCTGACCGGTCGCGGCACGGCGGCCCAATGGCACACGCAGACTCGCACGGCGAAGTCGGCCGTGTTGAGAAAGCTCTCACCGCAGTCGATCTATGTGGAGATCAGCCCCGACGACGCGCGGGCACTCGGCATTCAGCCGCAGGACCGGGTCAACGTCGTCTCGCGGCGCGGCGAAATCCGCGCGCGGGCCTTCATCACGCCCACGGTGCAGCCCGGCCAAGTCTTCATCCCGATGCACTACGAGACCGCCAATCAACTGACCGACGCCGTCTTCGACCCGTACTCGCGGCAACCGTCATACAAGGCCTGCGCGGTTCGAGTCACTCGCGGCGCGTGACGGCCTGCCCATTGAAGCCTGAAGCGCGAGCGAAGTCTTCCTTCGCTCG